>NZ_JBWKYJ010000030.1:0-50931 GCF_059423685.1 Acidovorax sp. GW460-11-11-14-LB4
CCCACCACCCCTAGCGCGCGGTCGAGACCCCGCCGCGCCCGCCCGCTTAATGTGTCGCTTTCGACGGTGAAGACGGACCAGGGGTAAACAAAGCCCGGCGCGCCTCTCTCGGGCGTTTTCTGGTGCGGATCTGCGACGGTCTTTGACGGGTTTTGCATCGCAGGTAGGGCAGTCGCCCCCGCCCGGTGGTTTCAACACGGCCACCAGGCATTCCAGTTCAGGTTCGGGGGAAACCTGATTCCCTGATGACTGCTGAAAACTGCCTGGGAAGCCGCTCCAGGCCTAGCTTTGGTTGGTTAGGACAGGTTCTGATTTGGGCTGATCTAAATTAGGGTGACTGTCTAACCTGTTGATTTCATTGACTATTTTCAACAGACGCAGTCAGTACCAATTACCCTAATGTGATTAGATTGAAATTAGATAAATATCAGGGTTGATGGCAAAGCGCAGAGCAAGCACTGGCGCGGCTTTCCGGGCTTTCTGCTGGTGTGGTTAGGAAAATCAGGGCCGCCCCGAACCCCCACCGGAATTCTGGGAAGGCGGAACCTCTCGCGCGCCGTGCGCCTGCATGCGCGTAGAGAACGTGAGCATTTCGCCGGGGTTCCTATCCACGGCCGCAGCAGGGCCACCTGGTGGGGCTGTGTGGTCGATAATGGGTGCGTGACTTTTGCGTGAGTGGTTCACGCAGGCCCCTGCAGCTCTGTGCAGAACTACAGGGTGTGGGCGCCGTAAGTCGTTGTTTTTGCAGGGGTATGTTTGGTTTCGGCGGGCTACGAACCAAGGGGTCGTGGGTTCGATTCCTGCCAGCCGCACCAATGTTTAAAGCCTGCAATCGTGAGATTGCAGGCTTTTTCATTTGTCCAGGCGCTTTGCGCTGATTGGAGAGTTCTGGCAATGAGCAAGGCTTTTACCAAGGAAACCGACAGTGCTGACGATGACGAAGGATTGGCACTACCTCCTTTGCCACCGGGCGGCAAAAACTACATCACCCCGTCTGGGTATGCGCGTCTAAGGGCGGAGCTGTTGGATCTCATAGACAACGAGCGGCCGAAGATCGTGGATGTGGTGCACTGGGCTGCCAGCAACGGAGACCGGTCTGAAAACGGCGACTACCTTTACGGCAAGAAGCGCCTGCGCGAAATTGATCGGCGCATCCGTTTTTTGACCAAGCGGCTGGAGATTGCCGAAGTGGTGGATCCCAGTTTGCATGCAGGCAGTGAGCAGGTCTTCTTTGGGGCTACCGTTACCTACTCTGACGACGAGGATGGTGAGCGCACGATCACCATCATGGGCATCGACGAGGCCGACAGCCGTATGGGTCAGGTCAGTTGGATTTCACCTGTGGCCCGGGCGCTGCTGAAGGCGCGCGTTGGGGACGAGGTGCAGTTACCCACGCCGGGTGGAGTGCGCCATTTGGAGGTGGTGGAGGTGCAGTACCCGCCTCGTAGTGTCGCTACGTAGCCCGTTCTCACACAGACGCCGACCTGCGCGTCTGTTGTATGGACCTCAGGGCTTGGTGCCGTGCTGAGGTTTCAGGGTTGTGGAGTGATCCTGGCTGCACGCAGCACAGCCTGTGTGCGGCGCAGGTTGCGCAATGCCAGCTCGAGATGGGCCTGATCGCGAACCGCCACGATGAATCGCAGATCCGTGGTGTCCAAGGCTGCCTCATCGTCCATGTCCACGTGGGTGATGTCGGCCTCTGAATTGGCAAGCTCCGCTGCCACGCGTGCCAGCACCCCCTTGCCGTTGTTCACGGTAACGACCACGCCCGTTTCGAACAGTCGGGTGGGCTCGTCCGACCAGTCCACGGCAATGAAGCGTTCGCTGTCTTTATGCTGCAGACGTTTGGCGACACTGCAATGTGCGTTGTGTACTACCAGTCCCTCACCGCGGCCCAGATAACCGACGATGCTGTCGCCCGGCACGGGACGGCAGCAGGTGGCATATTGCACAGAGGCATTCTCGCTGCCATCCAGCGTGACGGCCCCTTGCGACAGGGTTTCGTGAGATGTGTAGCGCTCACGAGTCATAAGCAGAGCATCCGGACGGTGGCCATGCTCCGACATCAGCACCATCAACCGTTTGGCGACGATGCTGGCAATGCGTTTGCCCAGGCCCAGATCGGTCATCAGCTCGCTGCGCGTGCGATTGCCGGTGAAGCGCAGCAGCTTGTCCCACAGCGGTTGGGTCTCAGCGCTGACGGGGGGCAGTTGTTCGAGGCCTTCCGCTCGGATGGCTTGAGTCAACAGTTTTTCACCCAGCCCTTCGGACTCGGTTTGGGCCAAGGTTTTGAGGTAATGGCGGATCTTGGACCGTGCCCGGCCCGTGCGCACAAAACCAAGCCACGCTGGGTTGGGTGTGGAAACGGGGTCGGTGATGATCTCCACCACATCCCCGTTCTTGAGTTCGGTGCGCAGCGGAACCTGCTCGTTATTGATCTTGGCGGCGGTCGTCCGGTCACCCACATTGCTGTGAATGGCATAGGCAAAGTCCACCACCGTGGCGCCGCGCGGCAACGCCATGATCTGGCTTTTGGGTGTGAAGACGTAGACCGCATCGGGAAACAGGTCCACCTTGACGTGATCCCAGAACTCCGCCGCATCCCGCGTTTCGTTCTGTATGTCCAGCAAGGACTGCAGCCACTTGGTGCCAAGGCGCTCGGCTGCCGTACCTTCTCCGTCCTGGGCCTTGTACAGCCAGTGTGCTGCCACGCCGGCTTCGGCAATCACGTGCATCTCATCGGTGCGCATCTGGAACTCGATGTTCACGCCCGAGGGCCCCACCAGGGTGGTGTGCAGAGACTGATAGCCGTTGAGTTTGGCAATGGCAATATGGTCCTTGAACTTTCCAGGTACCGGCTTGTACATCTGGTGCAGTACACCCAAGGCGGTGTAGCAATCGGTCACAGTCGGCACGATGACTCGAAAGCCATAGATGTCCGTCACCTGGGCAAAGCTCAGGTGCTTGAGGTCCATCTTTTGATAGATGGCATACAGCGTTTTCTCGCGGCCAGCTAGGCGCACCTTCATGCCGATCTTGGAGAAGGCGGCATCCACTTCGGCCTGCACCTTCTGAACCAGATCGCGCCGGCGGTTGCGGGATTTGTTGACGGCCTTGGCCAGTGTGGCATAGCGCCAGGGGTGCAGGTGTCGGAAGGCCAGGTCCTGCAGCTCACGATAGGTCTGATTCAGGCCCAGGCGGTGAGCAATGGGCGCGTAAATTTCCAGCGTCTCGGACGAGATGCGGCCCCATTTGCTGCGCGGCATGTCCGACAGCGTGCGCATGTTGTGCGTTCGGTCGGCCAGCTTGATGAGGATGACGCGTACATCACGCGCCATGGCCAGCAGCATTTTGCGGAACGACTCGGCCTGATTTTCTTCGCGAGTGTTGAACTGCAGTTTGTCCAGTTTGGTAAGACCATCCACCAGTTCGGCCACCGGGGCGCCAAACCGGTCGATCAGGTCGGCCTTGGTCACGCCGCAGTCTTCCATGGCGTCGTGCAGCAGCGCGGCCATCAGCGCCTGGGCATCGAGCTTCCACGCCGCGCACTGCGCAGCCACTGCAATAGGATGGGTGATGTAGGGCTCACCGCTGTTGCGCAGCTGCCCCAGGTGGGCTTCGTCGGCAAAACGGTACGCCTGGCGCACCTGCTCGATGCTGACGGCGTCCAGGTAGTCCAGGCTATCGGTCAGTGCGGCGAAGCTGGCCGCAGCCGCATTGGCGGCCGCAGCGGCTGCCGAGAGATTGCCTGCCGGAGATGGGTCACCCGGGCGGGGCTGCGTTGCAGAAGGTGAATTGAGCACCGCGTTCATGCCTTAAATGTAGCGCGGGACTGCGCCAGAGGGCTTTCGGGCAAAAAAAAGCACCGCTGGCGCGGTGCTTTTGGGTGGGCATTGCCCAGCAGAACGTTCAACCGGGAACCTTCTTGAGCATCTCCAGACCCACTTTGCCTTCGGCGATTTCACGCAGGGCAGTCACGGCGGGCTTGTTGCGGCTTTCGATGCGTGGAGCATGGCCCTGGCTGAGCATGCGGGCACGGTACGTGGCGGCCAGTACGAGCTGGAAGCGGTTGGGGATCTTTTCCAGACAGTCTTCTACGGTGATGCGTGCCATCGTTTACTCCGGGGATTCAGGTGATATTGAGCGACTGGAAGGTGTCAGCACGGGCGCGGCGCTGAGCGGCGTACTTGAGTCGCTGGGCGTGAACTACTGCTTTCAGGTCGAAAAGCGCGCGCTCAAACAACTCATTGATTATAACGAAGTCGAATTTGCTGACCTGGGCCATCTCGATGGCGGCATTTTTGAGGCGTACTTCGATGACATCCGCAGAGTCTTCGCCCCGCCGCTCCAGCCGCGATCGCAGTTCTTCCCAGCTGGGCGGGAGGATGAAAACCAGCACCGCATTGGCAAATGCCTGCTTGATCTGCAGTGCGCCCTGGAAATCGATTTCCAGAATCACATCTGAGCCCTGGGCAATGCGCTCTTCGATGGCTTTCTTGGAGGTGCCATAGCGGTTGCCGTGCACATGGGCCCATTCGACAAACGCGTTGCCTTGCACCATGGCGTCGAACTCGGACTCCGACGCGAAGAAGTATTCGCGGCCGTGCTTTTCCTGGCCGCGGGGCGCACGGGTGGTGTGCGAGATGGAGGGGTGGACATGCGAGTCCAGCTCCAGCAAGGCCTTGACCAAGCTGGACTTGCCGGCACCACTGGGTGCTGCCACGACGATGAGATTTCCTGGATAGTCCATGGTTGATGTGCGCCAGGCGCTATCAAAAAATGAGTGTTATTCGATATTTTGCACTTGCTCGCGCATCTGCTCGATCAGCACCTTCATGTCCACGCTGATGCGGGTGAGGTCGAGCGCGGCAGATTTGGAGCCGAGCGTGTTGGCTTCGCGGTGGAGTTCCTGGATCAGGAAGTCCAGGCGTTTGCCCACTTCGCCACCCTTTTTCAGCAGGCGCTCGATTTCATCCAGGTGCGAATCCAGCCGCGTGATCTCTTCTGCCACGTCGATGCGGATGGCAAACGCCGTGGCCTCGGTCAATGCGCGGTCACGGGCAGCCTCGGGGAGGGTAGAACCGTCGGTGAGGGCCATCGCCTCTTTCCAGCGCTCCATGAAGCGCAGGCGTTGCTGCTCCACCAGCAGCGGAACCATGGGGACCGCATGTTCGGCCAAGGCCCGCAGCTGCTTGACGCGATCCAGCAGCATGGTTGCGAGGCGCTTGCCCTCACGTTCGCGGGCGGCCAGCAAGGCGGTCAATGCTTCTTCGGCGAGGGCCGGAACGGCTTCGCTCCAGTCCTCGGTGCCCGAATGTGCATTGGCACACAGGCGCAAGGCGTCGGCCACGGTGAGGGGGGCTGCGCTGGGCAGCCAGGCCCTGACGGAGTCCTGCAAAGAGTTGAGCCGTTGCAGCAGTCGCGCTGGCGGGTCTTGCAGGCTGTTGCTGTCGTCGGTGTCGAGGGCGGCTCGCACTTCGACCTTGCCGCGTTTCAGGCGCGCTGTGAGCAGGCTGCGCAGCGAGGGCTCCATGGCGCGCAGCTCGTCAGGCAGGCGAAACGACAGGTCCAGAAAGCGGCTGTTGACGGATCGGATTTCCAGTCCCAGCCGGCGCGTCTGGGGGGCGCGGGCGTCGGTTTCAGCGCCAGTGGCAGATGCGCCATGCTGTGCGCTGGCGTATCCGGTCATGCTGTAAACTGGCATTGGACTTTTTGATGGTTGCTTGCGATCCGGCGATTATCCGGGTTCCGCCTTACCCCCGAATCATCTTCGCAAAATATGTCAAAAATCAAACCGGCCCCCTTGCCGCCCGATACCGCAATTGGCGGTTACCGTGTGGTGCGCCGGTTGTCCTCCGGTGGTTTTGGTGTGGTATACTTGGCCCTCGACGCCGAAGGCCAGCAGGTGGCCATCAAGGAGTACCTTCCTTCGTCCCTGGCGACCCGCGCTCCTGGTGAGTTGCTTCCGAAGGTGCCGCCCGAAAAGCTCTCCCTGTACCGTCTGGGGCTCAAGAGCTTCTTTGAAGAGGGGCGCTCGCTGGCCCAGATCTCGCACGCCTCCGTGGTGAGCGTGCTCAATTTCTTCCGCGAGAACGAAACCGTTTACATGGTGATGAACTACCTGGAGGGCGCGACCCTGCAGGACTTCATCATCACCGCCCGCGACCTCAAGACACAGAAGGTGTTCCGCGAGTCCACCATCCGCTCGTTGTTCGACGAAGTGCTGCGCGGCCTGCGCATCGTGCACCAGCACAAGATGCTGCACCTGGACATCAAGCCCGCCAACATCTTCATCACCGACGACAACAAGGCCGTGATGATCGACTTCGGCGCGGCCCGCGAGGTGCTGAGCAAGGAAGGCAACTTCATCCGCCCCATGTACACCCCCGGCTTTGCTGCGCCCGAGATGTACCGGCGCGATTCGCAGATGGGGCCGTGGACCGACATCTACGCCATCGGCGCCTGCATTTACGCTTGCATGCAGGGCTTTCCGCCCAACGAGGCGCCGCAGCGCGTGGACAAGGACCGCCTGTCGCTCGCCCTGACCAAGTTGCGTGGCGTGTATTCCGACAACCTGATCGAGGTGGTGGAGTGGTGCATGGCGCTTGACCCGCTGTCCCGCCCCCAGTCGGTGTTTGCCTTGCAGAAAGAGCTCAGCCGTGAGGGTGAGCGCCGCTACACCAAGCTCACGGTGGCCGAGAAGATGCGGCTGCAATTGGACACACTGGTGTCTGACACCAAGAAAAATGTGCAGAAGGTGGGTGAAGCCACCGGTATCGGAGCCAAGCCCAAATGAACCAGACGCACGCAATGCGGGTTCGGGCGAGGTACATATCCACGGATGGCGCCCGGGTGCATCCTTGTTTGCGTGAGTCCTTATGAAGTTCTCGGTATTCCAGATCAGCCGCCGTGGCGGCCGCGAGAAGAACGAAGACCGCATGGGCTATTGCTACACGCGCGAATCGGGTCTGTTTGTATTGGCCGACGGCATGGGTGGCCACCCTGAAGGTGAAGTGGCCGCACAGATCGCGCTGCAGACCATCTCGGCGCTGTTCCAGCGCCAGGCCAAGCCCCAGCTCAAGGATGTGCAGGAGTTCCTGTCCGGCGCGTTGCTCGCGGCGCACCACCAGATCCTGCGCTACGCCACAGAGAAAGGCATGCTCGACACACCGCGCACCACCTTGGTCGCGGCGGTGTTGCAGGCCGGTACCGCCACCTGGATCCATTGTGGAGACTCGCGCCTGTACATGGTGCGCGATGGCGATCTGCTGACCCGTACGCGGGACCACTCGTACATGGAGCTGCGCAACACGCCGCCCCCTGGTCTGGACAAGATCAACCGCAACGTGCTGTTCACCTGCCTGGGTTCGCCCACCAAGCCCATTTACGACATCACCGGCCCTGTGTACCTGGAGCAGGGCGACCGCATTCTGTTGTGCTCAGACGGCCTGTGGGGCACGCTCAGCGACGAAGACATCGCCAAGCAACTGGGCCGCAACACCGTGTCGCACGCTGTGCCCGAGCTGGTGGAAGATGCCCTTCGCAAAGCCGGGGACAGCAGTGACAACGTGACCGTGGTGGCTCTGGAGTGGGAGACGCCAGATGCGTTCGAGTCCACCCAAGGGGTGTCCACGGACAGCATCAGCGACGACGTGTTTGCGTCCACCATCCAGGCGGGCCCGCTCGATGGGCTGGTGGATGACCTAGACGATGCGGCCATCGAGCGGTCGATCGCCGAAATCAACGAAGCCATCCGTCGCTCTGCTGCCCGCAAGGCCTGAACTGCCATCGGCGCTGTGGGTTGCATCCAGGCTCCCTCCATGCGAATGCATGGAACCAGGTTTTTTCGCCTTCCATCGCCCACCTCATGGCGCAGGTGGGCGACCCGCTCCATACAGAGAATCACATGACCAACTTCATCCGCACCGGCAACCGCGCCGCCAACCAACTGCGCCCTGTGCGCATCACGCGCCACTACACCATGCACGCCGAAGGCTCGGTGCTGATCGAGTTTGGCAACACCAAGGTGCTCTGCACCGCCTCGGTGGAAGAGCGTGTGCCCCCGCACAAGCGCGGTAGCGGCGAGGGCTGGGTCACGGCGGAGTACGGCATGCTGCCGCGCGCCACCCACACCCGCAGCGACCGCGAGGCCGCACGGGGCAAGCAGACCGGCCGCACGCAGGAGATCCAGCGCCTCATCGGCCGCAGCCTGCGTGCCGTGTTTGACCTCCAACTGCTGGGCGAGCGCACCATCCAGCTCGACTGCGACGTGATCCAGGCCGATGGCGGCACGCGCACCGCCGCCATCACGGGCGCCTGGGTCGCGGCCCAGGATGCGGTCAACCAGCTGCTGGCCAGCGGCAAGATCGCCCAGTCGCCGCTGCTGCAGCCCGTGGCGGCGATCTCGGTGGGCATCGTGCAGGGCTCGCCGCTGCTGGACCTGGAATATGTGGAGGACGTGGATTGCGACACCGACATGAACGTCGTGATGACGGGCGCGGGCCACTATGTGGAGGTGCAGGGCACAGCCGAAGGCGTGGCCTTTACCCGCGCCGAGATGGACCAACTGCTGGGGCTGGCCGAACAGGGCATCGCCCAGCTGGTGCAGCTGCAGCAGCAAGCCCTGCAAAATACTCCTTAATTGATAGCTGCTTGCGCATATTTCACTAGCGCTTGCGGCCATTTTGACCATGAAAATTGTTCTGGCATCCAATAACCGCGGCAAACTGGCCGAGTTGCAGGCCATGTTTGCGCCCCTGGGCGTGGAGCTGGTGCGGCAGGCCGACCTGGGTGTGGGTGAGGCCGAGGAGCCTTTCCGCACCTTTGTCGAAAACGCCCTGGCCAAGGCACGGTTTGCATCCGAACACACGGGCCTGCCCGCATTGGCCGACGATGCTGGCATGTGTGTGGACGCTTTTGGCGGCCTGCCGGGCGTGGACACCGCGTATTACTGCACCCAGTTCGGCTACGAGAAAAGCGACGACAACAACGTGCGCGCCCTGCTGGAGCAACTGCAAGGCGTGACCAACCGCCGCGCCGCCATGGTCAGCACCCTGGTCGCCGTGCGCAGCCCGCAAGACCCGGAGCCGCTGATTGCCGTGGGCCGCGTGGTGGGCGAGATCACCACCGAACCCCGGGGCAGCAACGGCTTTGGCTTCGACCCCGTGATGTTCATCCCCGAGTTCGGCAAGACCTTTGCCGAGCTGCCTGTGGAGGTGAAAAATGCCCACAGCCACCGGGGCCGATCGGCCGCACAGATGCTGGCGCTGATGCGCGAACGCTGGTTGTAGAAGGGCGCTGACCGTGGTTCATATTCCGATCACGCCACAGGCCGAGGCCGAACCTGCAGTGGTGCGCGACATCCAGCACTACATGCGCCCGGGCCTGTTGCAGCTGCCCAGCCTGCCGCCGCTGTCGCTGTACGTGCACCTGCCCTGGTGCCTCAAGAAATGTCCGTACTGCGACTTCAACTCGCACGAATTTCGCGCGGATGCCACCGGCGGCGAGGTGCCCGAGCAGCGCTACATCGATGCTCTGATGGCCGACCTGGAGGCCGCGCTGCCCCTGGTCTGGGGGCGGTCCGTGCACAGCATCTTCATCGGCGGCGGCACGCCCAGCCTGTTTTCGCCGGCAGCCATCGACCGGCTGATCGGCGACATTCGCGCCCGCCTGCGGCTGGAGCCAGATTGCGAGATCACGATGGAGGCCAACCCCGGTACGTTCGAGAAAGACCGTTTTCGCGCCTTCCGCGCGGCGGGCGTCACGCGCCTGTCGGTGGGGGTGCAGAGCTTTAACGACCAGCACCTGAAGGCCCTGGGCCGCGTGCACGACCGTTCCCAGGCGATGGCGGCGGTGGAGGAGGCCGCTGCGTCCTTCGACACCTTCAACCTCGACATCATGTACGCCCTGCCGGGCCAGACGCTGCCAGAGCTGGAGCAGGACCTGCGAACGGCGCTGGCCTTCAAGCCGCCGCACATCTCCATCTACCACCTCACTATCGAGCCCAACACTTACTTCGCCAAGTTCCCCCCGGCCATCCCCGAGGACGACCAGGCCTACGCCATGCTTGACCGCATCACGGAGATGACGGGGCAGGCGGGCATGGCGCGGTACGAGATTTCTGCGTATGCGCAGCCGGGCCACCAGTGTTTTCACAACACCAACTACTGGCAGTTTGGCGACTACCTGGGCATCGGCGCGGGTGCGCACAGCAAGCTGAGCTTTGCGCACCGCGTGGTGCGGCAGGTGCGCTTTCGGGACCCCGCGCGCTACATGGACAACGCCCTGGCAGGCCATGCCGTAGCGCAGGACGACGAGGTGCGCCGCGCCGATCTGCCGTTTGAGTACATGCTCAACGCCCTGCGCCTGCGCGAAGGCTTTGCGCTGCAGGACTTCATGGCCCGCACAGGCCTGCCGTTGACCGCCATCGCCAAGGGCCTGGAGGCCGCCGAGCGCAAGGGCCTGATCGAGCGCGACATGGCGCGTGTACGGCCTACCGAGCGGGGCTTTGACTTTCTGAGCGATCTTCAGGAGCTGTTCCTGGCGGACTGACTGAGGCTCCGTCAAAGCCGGTTTGTGATCTCCCGGGAGATTGTTGGCAGGCCCTCAGGTCAGTCAGCAGCCGGGGGCAAGCTCAGCCACACTTTGCCGCAAGGATGCGGCCATTGCCGTCTACCTCCAGGTTCAGCCGCTGGGTGTCGTATTCCTTGGTGATGATTTGCCCTGGGCGCAGGATGCGCGCCGTCTGCGCGCCCGAGCGCTGCCGTGCAGACTCCACGATCGATGCCGTGCTGTTTTGTCCCACTGCAAACTGCGCGGGCTGGGCATTGCACATGCCTCCAGGCGCCGCGCCTGTCGGTGCCGTGCTGGCGGGTGGTGCGGGTGTTTGTCCGTAACCCGCACACCCAGTCACAGCTGCTCCCAGGGCCAGGCAACAGGCGACGGCAAAAGGGGTGGTTTTTTTCATCATGCAGCTCACTCCGGGTTACAAAACACCCACCATAGCGGAACGCAGGCGCGACAGGGTTCCGGTCACGCTATGGATCAGTTTCCAGCCGTAACGACGGGGCTTGGCATCCGCGCTGGTCTCGGTTGAGTCTTGACTTGCATCAAGGTATTGTGGTGTTGGCGCAACACAAACCGCTGCCTTCAGCTTGTCCGTGGCCCTCAGACGGTTTGCTGTAAGTCGGTTCCGCACAATGGAATGATCGGCGCTGTGCGTCGGCGTTGGCAGACCCCTTGCCACCTGGGCCAGTGTGTTGCACGGGCTTGTGCTGACAGTGCCGTATCCAACCTCCTGACCATGCCTGACGCTTCTCGCCTCCGCCTCATCCGTGCCCTGGGTGACACCCTGGATGGTTTGGACGTGGCGCTGTGCGCGTTTGACGACAGCGACCGCACGGTGGCCTGGAACAGGACCTTCTTCAAGTTCTTCCCGGAGCACGAGGGGCATGTGTACGAGGGCGAGCCCTACGAAGCCAACCTGCGCCGCTTCTATAACCAGCGGCTCGATGCCCAGGAACTGCCCAACATCGAGCGCTACATCACCGCCGGGGTCGAGCGCCACCGGGCGCAGACCCGCCCCTACAGCTTCGATCACCGGGGGCTGCGCGTGCATGTGTCGTCGTTGCCCATTGAAGGCGTGGGGCGGGTGCGCCTGTGGCGTGCCGAGGCGCTGCCGGTGCAGAGCGCGCAAGCCACGCTCGCCACGCCGGCCGAGGCCGAAATCCATGAGCCCGGCTACCTGCGCAGTCCGCTGTTTGAAAGCTCCGAACTGTTTGACCGCATTCCCGATGGGCTGATGATCTGCGCCGAAGATCAGCGCATCCAGTGGGTCAATCAGCCCTTCATGCAGATGTACCACCTGCCAGACCGCGCTGCCGCAATGGGTCTGGCGTTTGACGAGGTGTACCGCCACGCATGGTCCGTCGGGGGTGAGGGCGACATGGCACCGTTTTACGACGGTCTTTCGACCTTGCAGGAGCACATGCGTTTTGCGGGGGCGCCGTTTGAAGTGCCTTTGCCACGCAGCCGCTGGAGCCGCGTCATCGCCAAGCAGGGCAGCGACGGCACGGTGTTCTACGCCCATGTGGACATCACCGAGCTCAAGCGCCAGCAGCGCTTGCTGGCGCAGGCCGAACGCAGCGCCCGCGACAGCGAGGCGCAATTGCGGGAGAAATCCATCCTGCTCGAAGCCACGCTGGAGCACATGGACCAGGGCGTGGCCAAGATCAGCGCCACGGGGGTGGTCGAGCTGTGCAACCGCCGGGCCATGGAACTGCTGGACCTGCCGGCCGAGCTGATGGCATCCAAGCCCACGCTGGTGAATGTGCTGGCCTACCTGCGGGCTCGTGGCGAATTCCAGGGCGCATCGCAGGAAGTGCAGGACCTGCTGCGACACAGCAATGGCGGGGTCGATCAGCCCCAGGTGTATGACCGTCCCCGGCCCGACGGGCGCATCCTGGAGGTCCAGACCGTGCCCATCAAAGGCGGCGGCGCGCTGCGCACCTTCACCGACGTCACCCAGCGCAAGCAGGCCGAGCAGCAGATCCGCCATGTGGCAGAGCACGACGGCCTGACGGGCTTGCTCAACCGCACCGCCTTTTTGCAAGCATTGCAGGCCGCAGCCACCGACGTGCACCGGTCGGGCCGTGGCTTCGCTGTCTTGTACGTGGATCTGGATGGGTTCAAACCCGTCAATGACCGCCACGGGCACGCCGTAGGTGACCAGTTGCTGGTGTGGGTGGCCCGGCAACTGACGCAGGCCGCGCGCGAGGACGATGTGGTGGCGCGCCTGGGCGGCGATGAGTTCGCGTTGCTGCAGCGGGGCGTATCGGACGGTGACAGTGCGTACCGCCTGGCCGACCGTCTGGTTCAAGCCCTGGGCCGGCCCACCGAGATCGAAGCGCATGCGCTGCAAATCGGCGCGTCCATCGGTATTGTCCTGTCGCCCGGTGACGGCACCGAGGCCGAAGAACTCCTGCGCAAGGCCGATTCCGCGATGTACCTGGCCAAGGGCACGGGGCGGGGCTGCGCAAGGATTTACGGAACGTGAACGTTGGGCTGCCCGGGCGCTTAACCCACGATCCCTTTCTGCTGCTGATCGACGGAGCTTGGAGGAATCGGTCCTGTCCTACATGCCCACATTGGTCACCGTCCTAACATTGGTCTGTCGATCCCCTCGACATCCCTCCCGCTTGCATCGCGCAAGTGTTAAGCCCGCAGCCTGCGGGCTTTTTTTTGCCCGCCCTAAGGCATCAACACGGGGGTGAAAAAGCGACTGCGCCGTAGGCCTTTTGCCGAGCCGCGAAGCCCCAGTGTCCATCTGTCGGCACCATTGCGGTACGGGCGATGCCGTCATCACCCAGCCATCCCAGCGCGCTACATCACAAGAATGATTCTGTACAAACCCGGCACGCAATTTCTCTACAAAGGCAGAACGGTGAGCGTGGACTACGTCATCATCAAACGCACCGGCCTGTGGATTCGGTTGGCGCACAGCGAAGAGGTGTGCCGCCCTGAAGATTTGACCCCCATCGCACCGCAGGGAGCGGGACTGGCGAGGTGAAAGAAAGGCCACACGCAGGGCACAGGCCCGGCGTGGCACCCCACCGGGAGGTCTACTTGAGCTGCTGGGACAACCACAACAGCCCCCAAACGATCGCCACCAGCTGAACCAGGTTGACGAAGAGCGCCGCCGAATGCACGCGGCGAAAGTGGTGAATCGCTCCGTCGCTACTCGCCTCGATCTGTGCACCGAGCTGCTGCATGGCTTGCAACAAGTGCTTGCGCAGTAGCGAGACGATGCAGGCATTGACCGCCACGCCGATGGCAAAGGGGTACCTGCCCCAAAGCGCATAACTGACAAATGCCCCCAGCGACGCCCAGAACGCAGCACGGTAGTACACGTTGAAAAACCCCCGAACGAACCGCGCGTCCAGTGGGGTGTCATGTTTTAGCGTAAGAAGCGGCAGACCGCCCATCAAGAAGTAGGCGGTGGTGACCAGCAGGGCCACCGTGAAAAAGAACGATGCGTAGAGGGCGGACGACAACATCTTTCTCTCCTCGACATGGCTGGTCACTTCAGGCCGCAGGCCCACACCCAATTTCTCAGTCCTGCCCATGGATGCGGCAAGGTTCAGTAAAAACGCAGTCTAGGGGGCGGATGCGTTCTTGTGAATCGGGTTGGGGGAGGGGGCAGCAATAGAAATGTTGCTGTACTGGCCTTTGCGCACATTTCGCTGTTGTAGCTGCGCCGGGCCAAGAACTGGCGGAGACTGTGAGATTCGAACTCACGGACGGTTGCCCGTCGGCAGTTTTCAAGACTGCTGGTTTAAACCACTCACCCAAGTCTCCGGGAGAGAAGGCGCGAATTCTAGCCGACTGCGGGTGCTGATTTTTTCAGCATGCCCCGGGTCTCGATGAACTTGACCACATCGGCCACGCCGGCCAGGGTTTTGAGATTGGTCATCACAAACGGCTTGAGGCCCTGGGCGTTGGTGCGCATGCGGGTGGTGTCGGCGTGCATCACATCCAGGTTGGCGCCTACGTGGGGGGCCAGGTCGGTCTTGTTGATGATGAACAGGTCGCTTTTGGTGATGCCAGGGCCGCCCTTGCGGGGGATTTTTTCGCCAGCGGCCACGTCGATGACGTAGATGGTGAGGTCGCTCAGCTCGGGGCTGAAGGTGGCGGCCAGGTTGTCGCCGCCGCTTTCCACAAACACGATGTCGGCGTTGGGGAACTCACCCAGCATGCGGTCGATGGCTTCGAGGTTGATGGAGCAGTCCTCGCGGATGGCGGTGTGGGGGCAGCCGCCGGTTTCCACGCCCAGGATGCGCTCGGCGGGCAGCGCGCCGCTCACGGTGAGCAGGCGCTGGTCTTCCTTGGTGTAGATGTCGTTGGTGATGGCGATGAGGTCGTAGTCATCGCGCATGGTCTTGCACAGCATCTCCAGCAGCGTGGTTTTGCCGGAGCCTACGGGGCCGCCGATGCCTACGCGCAGGGGCGGCAGGTTCTTGGTGCGGTTCGGGATGTGGTGCAGGTTGCTGGTGGTCATGATCGGAAGAGGCGGGAGTATTGGGTTTCGTGCTGGGCTGACAGGATGGCGAGCATTGGCGAAAAGGCCTGGCGCTCGCTGTCCATCAGCCCGATGGCATGGTCGGCTGCGGCGGGGATGGCATCGGCCAGCCGGGCCAGGATGCGCTGGCCAGCGCTTTGGCCCAGCTGCATGGATTTGAGGGCGGCCTGCACCATGTTCTCCGCCCAGCCGAAAGCGTAGGCCAGCAGGACGTCGCGCACGGGCGCCTGGGTGGCAGAGGCGGCCAGTGCGAATGCCACAGGGTAGGTGGGGGGCAATGCGGCCAGGTGGCGCACGGCGGGCATCAGGGTCTCGTCGCCCTGGTTCTGATTGCGCAGCCAGTCGGCCATCGATCGGCCCATTTGCTCGGTCTGCAGGCGCAGTTCGCTCGTTTCTCGGGTGTGCAGCACCCAGTCGTTGAGTTCGCGCACATGCGCCCAGTCGGCGCGCCGCCACGCACCCACAGCCTTGGCGATGAGGGCCATGTCGCCCCGGGCCTGCGTGATGTGGAGCTGGTCCTGCAGCCAGTCACCCACGGCGGTTTCGCTGGCGAGGCCCACATTTTCAATGGCGCTTTCCAGCCCCTCGGAATAAGAAAACCCGCCCACCGGCAGTGCAGGGGAGGCCAGCCACATCAGCTGCAAAAAGCTGGCGGCCGGCAGCGGCGTGGGGCGGTCCAGGCGCATGGGCGTTGGCTCAGTGGTCGTGGTTGCAGTTCGGGCCGTGCACGTGCCCTAGGGCCACCACGGGGATGGACACCGTGCGGCCTCGGGCTGGGGGCGCGGCCGCAGCCGGTACCTCTGTGTGAGTGTGCCTGTGGTCATGGCCATGGTCGTGCGCGTGACCATGCTCGTGGTCGGGATCGTGGCTATGGCCGTGACCCCCATGGTGGTGCCCGCCGCCATGCCCCGCAGCATAGGCACCGCCTTCGGGTTCAAACGGCAGGTTTTGCTCGTTCACGATGAGGTGCATGGCGCGCAGCATGTCGGCCAGCACGTGGTCAGGTTCGATCTTGAGGTGGTCGGGCTGCAGCTCGATGGGCACGTGGCGGTTGCCCAGGTGGTAGGCGGCGCGGGTCAGGTCAAACGGTGTGCCGTGTTGTTGGCAGTGGGTGATGACCAGCACCGGCTGCGGCGCTGCGATCACGCGCACCATGGAACCGTCTTCGGCCACCAGCACATCGCCGCCGCGCACCAGGGTGCCACGGGGCAGGAAGATGCCCAGTTCGCGTCCGGCCGAGTCGGTGGCTGCAAAGCGGCTTTTCTGGCGCACGTCCCAGTCCAGCTCGATGGTGGTGGCGCGCTTGAGCAGCACGGGAGCGAGGCCTTGGCCTTGGGGGAGAAGTTTGGAGACCTGGATCATGGCAAGAGGGAAGGGCGGAGCCGGATAGGCGAGGTCAACATTGTGGCCCTGGCCGAAAGGCGATGCGCGGATGCGCTACAGGGCGCGGCTCATGTAGCGGCTGTGGGGATCGGGCCGGTAGCTGCCGAATGGTGCACAGTCGGTAAAGCCATAGCGCAGGTAGAGCTGGTGCGCGGGTTCAAAGAAGGGCTGGGTGCCCGTTTCCAGGCTGATGCGCTGGTAGCCCAGGTCGACCGCCTGGCCCAGGATGTGTTCCAGCACGGCCCGGCCCACCCCCTGGCCACGCACGCTGGCTGCTGTGCGCATGGACTTGAGTTCGGCATGGTCGGCATCCAGGTGCTTGAGTGCACCGGTACCCACCAGCTCGTCATCGCCGCGCCAGGCCGTCCAGAAGCGGATCTCAGGCTGGCGCAGTTGCACCATGTCGAGCGCGTGCACGCTCTCCGGTGGCGAGGTGGCACGCATGTCCTTCAAATGCTCCTGCATGAAGGCTTCGATGCGGGGATCGGTCAGGTCGTCCAGGCGGATCCGCAGGTCTTGCAGCAAGGCGTTCATGGGAAGCAACCTCAGAATAGGAAGTAGCGCTGTGCCATGGGCAGCACGGTGGCCGCTTCACAGGTGAGCAGCTGGCCGTCGGCGCGCACGGTGTAGGTCTGCGCGTCCACCTCCATCTTGGGCGTGTAGCTGTTGTGCACCATGTCGCGCTTGCGGATGCCGCGGATGTTGCGCACGGCGGAAAGCGTCTTGCGCAGGCCAAAGCGCTCGCCAATGCCAGCAGCCAATCCTGCCTGCGAGACAAAGGTGAGCGACGTTTTGGCGATGGCCCCGCCAAACGCGCCAAACATGGGCCGATAGTGCACGGGCTGCGGTGTGGGGATGGACGCGTTGGGGTCGCCCATCGCAGCCATGGCAATCAGTCCGCCCTTCAGGATCAGCGCGGGCTTGACGCCAAAGAACGCGGGCTTCCAGATCACGATGTCGGCCCACTTGCCGACTTCGAGAGAACCCACCTCGTGGCTGATGCCATGCGCAATCGCGGGGTTGATGGTGTATTTGGCCACGTAGCGTTTGATGCGCGTGTTGTCGTTGCGGGCCGTGTCGCCCTGCAAGCTGCCGCGCTGCACCTTCATCTTGTGCGCCGTCTGCCAGGTGCGCAGGATGACCTCGCCCACGCGGCCCATGGCCTGGCTGTCGCTGGACATCATGCTGATGGCGCCCAGGTCGTGCAGGATGTCTTCGGCCGCGATGGTCTCCTTGCGGATGCGGCTCTCGGCAAAGGCCAGATCCTCGGCAATGCTGGCATCGAGGTGGTGGCACACCATGAGCATGTCCACATGCTCGTCCAGCGTGTTGTGCGTGTACGGCATGGTGGGGTTGGTGGAGCTGGGCAGAAAGTTGTCCTCGCCCACCACGCGCAGGATGTCCGGTGCATGGCCGCCGCCCGCGCCCTCGGTGTGGAAGGCGCAGATGCCGCGCCCGCCCACGGCGGCAATGGTGTTCTCCACAAAGCCGGATTCGTTGAGCGTGTCGCTGTGAATGGCCACCTGCGTGTCGGTGGCTTCGGCCACATCCAGGCAGTTGCTGATGGCCGAGGGCGTGGTGCCCCAGTCTTCGTGCAGCTTCAGGCCAATGGCGCCCGCGTTGATCTGCTCGTGCAGCGCATCGGGCAGGCTGGCGTTGCCCTTGCCGAGGAAGCCGAGGTTCATGGGGAAGGCGTCGGCGGCCTGCAGCATGCGCTCCATGTTAAAGGGGCCCGACGTGCAGGTGGTGGCCAGCGTGCCCGTAGCGGGGCCGGTGCCGCCGCCCAGCATGGTGGTCACGCCGCTGGCCAGGGCCTCTTCGATCTGCTGCGGGCAGATGAAGTGGATATGGCTGTCGATGCCGCCTGCGGTGACGATGTTGCCTTCGCAGCTGATGACCTCCGTGCCGGGGCCGATGACGATGTCCACTCCGGGCTGGGTGTCGGGGTTGCCGGCTTTGCCGATGGCGGCGATGCGGCCTGCGCGCAGGCCGATGTCGGCCTTGAAGATGCCGGTGTGGTCTACCACCAGAGCGTTGGTCAGCACTGTGTCCACCGCGCCTTGTGCATTGCTGCGCTGGCTCTGTGCCATACCGTCGCGAATCGTCTTGCCGCCGCCAAACTTCACCTCTTCGCCGTAGCTGCCGGCGCGCAGGGTGTGGTCGGCCTCGACTTCGAGAATGAGTTCGGTGTCGGCCAGGCGCACGCGGTCGCCCACCGTGGGGCCGAACATCTCGGCGTAGGCGCGTCGTCCAATGGTTGCCATGTGAGGGGTGCTCCGCAAGAACGGTTTACTATGTTTTTGATAGCTGCTGGGGCAATTGATACCGGCGCTACCGGCCAATTGGGCTTGAATTTGCTACAGCGGGCCCTGGGTCAGCCCCTGAAAGCCGAATACGCGGCGCTCGCCTGCGTAGTCCACCAGCTCCACGGTGCGCTCCTGGCCGGGTTCAAAGCGCACGGCGGTGCCGGATGCGATGTTGAGCCGCATGCCGCGTGCAGCCGCACGGTCAAAGCCCAGGGCGTTGTTGGTCTCGGCAAAGTGGTAGTGCGAGCCCACCTGGATGGGCCGGTCGCCGGTGTTGCGCACCACCACGGTCAGTGTACGGCGGCCGGTGTTGAGCGCGTGCTCGCCGGGTTCGGTAAAGAGTTCGCCTGGGATCATGGTCGGGTCCTTGAGGGAGGAGCTGCTGCGGTGTCGGTATGCATGACGCCAGTCAGACCTGTCAGGCCATCTGGGCCAGCAGGGCGCCACCCATCAGCGCCACGGCAGCGCCTGCAGCGTGGCTGAGCCACACGGTGCGATGGCGCAGTGCCCAGCCTGCCGCCAGCCCAGCGCCATGCAGTAGCACGGTGGCCGTCAGCATGCCCGCCAGGGTTTGCCAGGCGCTGTGGCTGCCCGCCAGCTCGACGCCGTGGGCCACGCCGTGAAAGACGGCAAACACGCCCACGCCCAGCGCGGCCATGAGGCCGGGAACGCGCAGGCGCGACACGACAAGCAGGCCCGTGGCCAGCAGCGACGCGGCAATCATCGGCTCCACCGCAGGCAGTGTCACGCCCTGCAGGCCCAGCACGGCGCCTGCCAGCAACATGGCCGCAAAGCCCACGGGGCCCCACAGCAGTTCGCGTCCAGCACGGCGCGCGGACAGGGCGCTCCACAGGCCCACGGCCACCATGGCGGCCAGGTGGTCCAGGCCGAACAGGGGGTGGGCCAAGCCGCTCAGAAAACTGTTGTGGATGTGGGATTCAGCGCCGGTATGGGCGAAGGCGCTAGAACTGATTGAACTGGCTGCTATGAAGAGAAGAGCGGCTGTGTGACGGTGTGAGGGTGTGATGCGCATGGGGGGCTCCACGGAGAGAAGAGGGGGAGAAAAGGGGTCAGACGATCGGCTGATGGACGGTGACGAGCTTGGTGCCGTCGGGGAAGGTAGCCTCCACCTGGATGTCCGGAATCATCTCGGGGATGCCTTCCATCACGTCCGCGCGGGTCAGCACGGTGCGGCCTTCGCTCATGAGCTGCGCCACGGTCTTGCCGTCGCGCGCGCCTTCCATCACGGCGGCACTGATCAGGGCGACAGCCTCGGGGTAGTTGAGCTTCAGCCCCCGGGCCTTGCGGCGCTCGGCCAGCAGGGCGGCAGTGAAGATCAGCAGCTTGTCTTTCTCACGAGGGGTCAGTTCCATGTCGTTCTGCTCAATGTAAGGAGGGGTGGGCTCGTGTGGCGGGTTGTCCAGGCCGGACACACGGGGCAATCGTCATCGATGGCCATGCGGTCCGAAGGGCAGCGGATTCATCATAGGCAGCAAGCCCCGTGCCCGCCATACGCCAGAGGGCGGAGGTGCGCTGGACGTGAAGGCGAATCGTGGCATGGAAACTGCACTTGCAAGGGCTGCCGTCGTCCTTTGCCCATGCCCCTTTCCACCGCCCCCCTTGTACCGCCCGACGCGGCCTCGGCAGCAGCCTTGGGGCCGGATGCCGACGCGCAGGCGCCGCAGCAGGTCGTGAAGGTCCGGCGCGACTACAACAGCTGGGTGGCCACCGAGACCATGGAGGACTACGCGCTGCGCTACACCCCCCAGCGCTTTCGCAAATGGTCCGAATGGCGGGTGGCCAACACGGCGTTTGGTGCGGCCTCGTTCCTGATCCTGGAGGCCGTGGGCGCCACGCTGCTGGTGCAGTACGGCTTCATCAATGCCTTCTGGGCCATCGTGGCCACGGGGCTCATCATCTTCCTGGCGGGGCTGCCCATCAGCGTGTATGCGGCGCGCTATGGGGTGGACATGGACCTGCTCACGCGCGGCGCGGGCTTTGGCTACATCGGCTCCACGCTCACCTCGCTGATCTACGCCAGCTTCACCTTCATCTTCTTCGCGCTCGAAGCCGCGGTGATGGCCTATGCGCTGGAGCTGGCGCTCGACATCCCGCCCACCTGGGGCTACCTCATCTGCGCCATTGTGGTGATTCCGCTGGTCACCCACGGTGTGTCGGCCATCAGCCGCCTGCAGGTGTGGACGCAGCCGCTGTGGCTGGTGATGCTGGTGGTGCCGTTTGCCTATGTGCTGGTGCGCGATCCTGGTGCGTTTTCTGGTGTTGTGCACTACGGTGGTGAATTCATGCGCGGCGCCACGTTTCAGCTGCCCTTGTTTGGTGCGGCATTGACCGTGGGCATTGCGCTGATCACCCAGATGGGGGAGCAGGCCGACTACCTGCGCTTCATGCCCGCCAGCACGCCCGCCACGCGGGGGCGCTGGTGGCTGGGTGTGCTGGTGGGAGGGCCGGGCTGGGTGGTGCTGGGGGTGCTCAAGATGCTGGGCGGCGCGCTCCTCGCCTACCTGGCGCTCACCCACATGGTGCCGGCCGACCGGGCGGTGGACCCAAACCAGATGTACCTGGCCGCCTATGAATACGTCTTTCCGAACTACGGCTGGGCGGTGGCGGCCACGGCGTTGTTCGTGGTTATCTCGCAGCTCAAGATCAATGTGACCAATGCCTATGCGGGCTCGCTGGCGTGGTCCAACTTCTTCTCGCGCCTCACGCACAGCCACCCGGGGCGCGTGGTGTGGGTGGTGTTCAACACGCTGATCGCCTTCATGCTGATGGAGATGAACGTGTTTCGCGCCATGGGCGAGGTGCTGGGGCTGTACTCCAACATCGCCATCGCGTGGATCATGTCGGTGGTGGCCGACCTCGTCATCAACAAGCCGCTTGGGCTGTCGCCCAAGGGCATCGAGTTCAAGCGCGCGCACCTGTACGACATCAACCCGGTGGGCGTGGGCTCTATGGCGCTGGCGTCCATCCTGTCCATCAGCGCGCACCTGGGGCTGTTCGGCCCGCTGCCGCAGGCGTTCTCGGCGGTGATTGCGATGGCGGTGGCCTTTGTCACCGCACCGTTCATTGCCTGGGCCACGCGCGGGCGCTACTACATTGCGCGCCAGCCCGAAGCCATGGTGCATGGCGACCTGGCCCCTGTGGCGGCCGTGCCGCTGCACGGCCCGCTGCGCCGCAATGCCCAAGGCGAGCTGGGCAGCTATGTGCGCTACACCGTGCAGCGTTGCGTGGTGTGCGAGCGCGAATACGAGGCCCCCGACATGGCCCAGTGCCCTGCCTACCGGGGCGCCATCTGCTCCCTGTGCTGCACGCTGGATGCACGCTGCGGCGACCTGTGCAAGCCAAACGCCAGCATGGCAGTGCAGTGGTCCGCAGCCTTGCGCTGGGTGCTGCCGCGCGCCATCTGGCGTTACCTGGACACGGGCCTGGGCCACTTCCTGCTGCTGATGCTGGTGATCGCGCCGCTGCTGGCCTCGGTGATGGGGCTGCTGTACCACCAGGAACTCAACACCATCACCCAGGCGGCCACGGACACCGAGGTGATGGCGGCACCCGAAGTGGCGCTGCGCTCGGGCCTGCTCAAGGCATATCTCGCGCTGCTGGTCATCTCGGGCATCGTGGCCTGGTGGCTGGTGCTGGCGCACAAGAGCCGCCAGGTGGCGCAGGAGGAGTCGAACCGCCAGACCGGCCTCTTGGTGCGCGAGATCGAACTGCACCGCCAGACCGACGAGGCGCTGCAGACAGCGCGCAGCGTGGCCGAGCAGGCGCGCCAGGTGGCCGAAGCGGCCCAGCGCGCGGCCGACCAGGCCAACCAGGCCAAGAGCCGCTACATCAGCGCCATCAGCCACGAGATCCGCACGCCGCTCAACAGCATCCTGGGCTATGCCCAGCTCATGGGCGAAGACGCGGGCGTGCCCCCGCACCGCAAGCAGGCGGTGCATGTGATCCGGCGCGGCGGCGAGCATTTGTTGTCGCTCATCGAAGGCACGCTCGACATCGCGCGCATCGAGTCAGGCAAGCTCACGCTCGACGTGGCGCCCATGCGCTTTGCGGACGGGCTGCACGAGATGGCCAGCCTGTTCGAACTGCAAGCTGCCGCCAAGGGCCTGGCGTTCACGTTTGATGTACAAGGCGTGATTCCTGAAGTGGTGCGCGCCGACGATAAGCGGCTGCGCCAGATCCTCATCAACCTGCTGGGCAACGCCGTCAAGTTCACCGCGCACGGCACTGTCACGCTGCGCGTGCGCCATGCGCGCGAGATGGCACGCATCGAGGTGCAGGACACGGGGCCGGGCCTCACGGCTGAGGAGATCGAGCGCATCTTCGAGCCCTTTGCACGCGGCGGCTCGGGCGGCGGCAGCACCACGGCCGCGCCGGGCGCAGGCCTGGGCCTGACCATTGCCAAGATGCTCACCGCGCTCATGGGCGGCGAGCTGACGGTGAGCAGCACGCCGGGCGTAGGCTCGGTGTTCCACGTCAAGCTGTTCCTGCCCGAGGTGCATGGGGATGTGCTGGGCAAGGCGGCGGCGCCCGTAGCGGTGCAAGCCCAGCGCGCCCGCAGGGGGTATGCAGGCGAGCGCCGCCGCATCCTGGTGGTGGACAATGAAGAGCCCGACCGCGAACTGCTGCTGCAACTGCTGGAACCCCTGGGCTTTGAGCTGCGCCAGGCGGCCAGCGGCCACGATGCGCTGGACCTGCTGGCCACCGGCTACCGGCCGCACGCCATCTTCATGGACCTGGCCATGCCGGGCATCGACGGCTGGGAGACTTTGCGACGTGTGCGGCAGATGCGGTTGCCGGATGTGCAATGTGCCATCGTTTCCGCCAATGCCTTCGACAAGGCGCTCGATAATGACGTGGAGATCAGCCCCGAAGACTTCATCGTCAAGCCCGTGCGCCACAGCGAGCTGCTGGACTGGCTGGAGCGCCGCTTGGGCCTGCAATGGCAATACGACGAGGCTGCCGAGGCCCCCACGGGGCCAGCGCCCACAGCGGCCTCTGCGGCGCCCGCACCCCTCACATACCCTGATACCACTGCGCTGGCGGCTTTGGCGCAGGCAGTGTCTTTGGGCTACTACCGGGGCATTCTCAACACCCTGGACGACATTGAACGCAGCCAGCCCGCACACAGCGCTTTTGTGGGCACCATGCGGCAGCTGGCCAAGCAGTTCCAGTTCGATGCCATGGGCCAGATCCTGGAACAGGCACCCTCGTGATGACCACCGCCAACCCACCTTCCTTCCAGGCCCCGGGCGCGCCGGGTGCCGCGCTGGACCGCACCGACAGCGATGTGGTGCTGATCGTGGACGACGTGCCGGACAACCTGGCCGTCTTGCACGACGCGCTGGATGAGTCGGGCTACACCGTGCTGGTGGCCACGCATGGCGAGGCCGCCCTGCAGCGCGCCGCGCAGGCCCTGCCCGACATCGTGTTGCTGGACGCGATGATGCCTGGCATGGACGGCTTTGAAGTGGCCCGGCGCCTCAAAGCATCGCCCGCCACGGCGCACATCCCCATCATCTTCATGACCGGCCTTACCGAGACCGAGCACCTGGTGGCCGCGCTGGAGGCGGGCGGCGTGGACTACGTCACCAAGCCCATCAAGCCGCGCGAGGTGATGGCGCGCATGGGGGTGCACCTGGGCTCTGCCCGCAAGGCCCGGCAGGACGCGCGCCAGGCCCGCGAGGCGCGCAACGCGCTCGATGCGTTTGGCTACGCCAGCATCACCGTGCGTGCGGTGGACGGACGCATCGTGTGGCAGACCCCGCTGGCGCGCGAGCTGCTGCAAAGTTACTTTGGTGAAGTGGGCCCGGACGGCGCGCCCACCGCCTTCGGCCAGTGGGCGCCCGAGCCGGTGCAGGCCTGGCTGCGTCGCCATGTGCTGGCCGACAACGCGGCCGAGCTGCTGGCCGCTTCGCTGGCCGAGCCCCCGCGCCTTGCGGTGGAGCAGGGCGCCCGCAGGCTGACCTTCCGTCTGCACCAGCAGGCTGGCGACAGCGCCGGCGGCGGCGACTGGCTCATCGTGATGCGCGAGGTGTCGGATGCCAAGATCATCGAATCCATGAGCCTGTCCTTCAAGCTCACCGCGCGCGAGGCCGAGGTGCTGTACTGGGTGGTCAAGGGAAAGATCAACCGCGACATCGGCGACATCTTGGGCGCCAGCCCCGCCACCGTCAAGAAGCACCTGGAGCGTGTGTTTGCCAAGCTGGGGGTGGAAACACGCACCGCAGCAGCGGCCATGGCCATGAACCGCATCCGGCAGTTGCATCCCCAGTTTGAAGGGTGACCGTCGGGGCCAAAAAAACGCATTGACCTCGTCATGTTGCAGCGCAATAATCGCGCACCTTCATTTCCGGAGCCCCAGCGTGGAAAGTGCCAGTTGTTGCAGTGAACCCCAGCAAGCCGTGACGGCTGCTGCCTGCCAGGCCTCCTGACGCCCGCTCCCGGGCCGTGGATTGCCTTGTGCAAGCTCTGGCCCCGTCTCTCCCAGCCCCTGTTGTACCCCGTGCGCCCCTGTCGGCCATGGCGGTGTGGGTGGCTTTACCGTCTTGCCGCTTTGCTGCATCTGTGCCGTCTGCACGGGCCGCGCCCCTTTGGCTGGGGCATGGCCCGCCTGCTGTGACGGTGCCCCCTGGCACCCATCTGCGTCTGCGTGCTCCGCCCTGCCTGCCAAGGACAACGGCCATGCGTTTTTTTGTTGTGGATCTGCCCAGCCTTTTCCAGCGTGCGGTGGCGCCTGGCGCTGAACGCGCCGAGCATGCTGCATCGCTGCCTTCAGGCGTACAGGGCCCTGCCCATGGGGCCGCTGACAGCCTGCAAGCCGTGGCCGAACTTGACGGCACCACGTTGTGGCCCACGCACCGCATTCGCTGCTACCTGCATGGCCAGCCGCCTGCGCGGGCATTGCGCCGCCGGGCGCGGCCGCTTTAAGCCGGCCCACGCCGGTATTGCAACCACTACCCAGGAGGCCCCATGGACCCAGACCCGCGCAGGCGCTCCGAAGCGCCGCCCCACACCACATCCCCATTGAACTTTGCATACCAGGCCCAGGGCCCGGGGCGATCGCTTGCGTGACGGCGTGAGCCTCACGCCTCTGGCCGTTGCCGGCCAGAAGGAGTGACTCACCATGTTCCGTTTCATTCACATTTCTGCGCACACGGCACCACGGCCCGTGACGCGCAACGCCGTCAGCGCTTGCTGCTAGGGAGACCGCCATGAGCTTCCTGCACCACCTGTTCGACCGCTTTCTGCACACCCGCCATGTGACGCGCCACTTTGCGCGGCGGCTGATCCTGGACACGCTGACCCTGGGCCGTGCGCCCACCCCCGCCACCTCGCCCGACCTGCTCAGCCGCGAGCTGCAGCGCGCCGCCAGCGATGACCTGCTCCCACTGATCGAGCGCCTGCAGTCCGACCCTGCGGGTCTGAGTGACGCCCAGGCCGCCGCCGCCCTGGCCCAACACGGGCCCAACGAGGTGGAGCACGAAAAGCCGCTGCCCGCCTGGCTGCACCTGTGGCACTGCTACAAGAACCCGTTCAACGTGCTGCTCACGGTGCTGGCACTGATCTCGTACCTCACCGAAGACCACGAGGCCACCGTCGTGATTCTGGCCATGGTGGTGCTCTCCACGCTGCTGCGGTTTGTGCAGGAGGGTCGCTCCAACCGCGCGGCCGAGCGCCTCAAGTCGCTGGTCAGCAACACCGCCACGGTGCTGCGCCGCAGCGGCGCGGAGGCCGCAGCCACGCCGCGCGAGCTGCCCATCCACCAGCTGGTGCCGGGCGACCACATCGTGCTGTCGGCGGGCGACATGATCCCGTCGGACTGCCGCGTGCTCACGGCCAAGGACCTGTTCGTGAGCCAGTCGGCCATGACGGGCGAATCGCTGCCGGTCGAAAAATTTGCCGAGCGCAGCCAGCCCGGCACCAGTGCGCTGGAGGCCACCAACCTGCTGTTCATGGGCACCAACGTGGTCTCGGGCTCGGCCACGGCACTGGTGGTGGCCACGGGCAACCACACCTACTTTGGCACGCTGGCCACCCGCGTCACGGCCACCGACCGCACGCCCACCGCGTTCCAGGCAGGCGTCAACAGCGTGAGCTGGCTGCTGATCCGCTTTGCGCTGGTCATGGTGCCCATCGTGCTGGTGGTCAACGGCTTTACCAAGGGCGACTGGCTGGAGGCGTTTCTGTTCGCGCTGTCGGTGGCTGTGGGCCTCACGCCCGAGATGCTGCCCATGATCGTGACCAGCACGCTGGCCAAAGGGGCCGTGCTGCTGTCGCGCAAGAAGGTGGTGGTCAAGCGGCTGGACGCGATCCAGAACTTTGGCGCCATGGACGTGCTGTGCACCGACAAGACCGGCACGCTCACGCAGGACAAGATCTTTCTGGAGCGCCACACCGACGTGTTCGGCCACAACAGTGACGAGGTGCTGGCCTTTGCCTACCTCAACAGCCACTACCAGAGCGGCCTGAAGAACCTGCTGGACCACGCCGTGCTGGAGCATGTGGAGCTGCAGACCGACCTGCGCCTGGCGCAGGACTACCGCAAGGTCGATGAGGTGCCTTTCGACTTCATGCGCCGGCGCATGTCGGTCATCGTCAGCGAGCGCAACGACCACCACGAGCTGATCTGCAAGGGTGCGGTGGAGGAGATGCTGGACGTGTGCACCCAGGTCCGCGTGGTGGAAGACACCGGCGCGCAAGACCTGCCGCTGGACGCCACCCTGCGCGCGCGGGTGCTGGAGGTGACGCGCGGTCTGAACAACGAGGGCCTGCGCGTGGTCGCCGTGGCCATGAAGGAGACGCCGCCCCACCAGACGGTGTACAGCGTGGCCGATGAATCGGGCCTCACGCTGATCGGCTACGTGGCGTTTCTGGACCCACCGAAGGAATCCACTGCCCCCGCGCTGAAGGCGCTGGCTGCGCACGGTGTGGCCGTGAAGGTGCTGACCGGCGACAACGAGCTGGTGACACTCAAGGTCTGCCGCGAGGTGGGCCTGGCGGTGCAGGGCGTGCTGCTGGGCAAGGACGTGGACGCCATGGACGACGCCACCCTGGCGCGCGCAGCCGACACCCACAACATGTTTGCCAAGCTCTCGCCACTGCACAAGGAGCGGCTGGTGCGCGCGCTGCGCGCGGGCGGCCATGTGGTGGGCTTCATGGGCGACGGCATCAACGACGCCCCGGCGCTGCGTGCGGCCGACATCGGCATCAGCGTGGACAGCGCGGTGGACATTGCCAAGGAGGCGGCCGACATCATCCTGCTGGAGAAAAGCCTGATGGTGCTGGAAGAGGGCGTGATGGAGGGCCGCAAGACCTTCAGCAACATGCTCAAGTACATCCGCATGACGGCCAGCTCCAACTTCGGCAACGTGTTCTCGGTGCTGGTGGCCAGTGCGTTCCTGCCCTTCTTGCCCATGCTGCCGCTGCACCTCTTGGTGCAGAACCTGCTGTATGACCTGTCGCAGATCGCCATCCCGTTCGACAACGTGGACGAGGAGCTCATCCGCAACCCGCTGAAGTGGAACCCTGGCGACATCGGCCGCTTCATGGTGTTCTTCGGGCCCATCAGCTCGGTGTTCGACATCACCACCTTCGCCGTCATGTGGCACGTGTTTGGTGCCAACAACGAGGGCGCACAGACCCTGTTCCAGTCGGGCTGGTTTGTGGTGGGGCTGCTCACGCAGACGCTGATCGTGCACATGATCCGCACCCCCAAGCTGCCGTTTGTGCAGAGCGTGGCCTCGGTGCCGCTGCTCACGGCCACGGTGCTCATCATGGCGGTGGGCATCTTCATCCCCATGGGGCCGCTGGCCGGTCACTTCAAGCTGCAGGCGCTGCCGCTGGCTTACTTTCCGTGGCTGGTGGGCATTCTGGCGGGCTATGTGCTGCTGACGACCGTGATGAAGCGCTGGTACGTGCGGCGCTACGGCTGGCAGTGAGGGGGCGCCAGGTGCGCGCCCGGGTCAGCGCGCCAGGGCCTGCTCCAGCTGCTGCTTGTTCATCCGGGACCGGCCCCGGATGTTCGCGCGCTTGGCGTCCTCATACAGCTGCTCGCGCGTGCGGCCCTGCGGGCCGCGGTGCGAGTTTTTGCCGCCGCGCACGGGGGCCGGCGTGGCCTTCAGGGTCTTGGGGTTGGCTGTGCGGGCTTCGCCGTGTTGGGCGCGTTCCTTGTTCACTGTGCGCGCGGCAATCTCTTCGGCGGTGCTCTCGCTCTCTCCGCGTTCCAGCAGGCTGTCCTTGATGTGTTCGTACTGGCGCTCGCGTTTGGCGCTCCAGGCTGCACGTGGCATGGGGGCTCCTTTCCGATCAACAGCTGGGCTTTTCAGCTTAGACCCGTGACTTGGCGGAGCGGTCAGTGCATCGTGACGGCGGGTGTAGGACAGGCCCGCTGGGCCGCCCGGAGGAGCGCCATAGCTACTCTGGGCGCTTCTTTGAGCAAAATTGGCTGCAAGCGCTAGTATTTCATGCGCTGGCAGCTATCTTTTTTGTAGTGTTTCTACATCCCCAACGACTTGAGCAGGGCATCCGTGTCGTCCTGGCCGGCTGGCGGTGGGGCGGGCACGGGCGGTGCTTCTTGCGACTGGGCCATCAGCGCGTCCGGGTCGGGAGCTTCCTGGGCTTCAAAGTCGTAGAGCTTGATGAACTCGGTGCGGTCGATGGCGAGTTCCAGGTAGAAGATGTTGTTGTTGCTGGTGTAGAAGGTCACGCGCCGGGCCTCGGGCTTGTCGAGGTTGGCGTCCACCGACAGCTGCACCTGCTTGTTCAGCACCAGCATCTTGGGCTGGTTTTGTGTGATGTGGGTCTGCAGCTCGCGGCGCACCTTGCCGGTGAAGTCGCCCACCACCTGGTTCATCAGCTCGCCCATGACGTTGCTGACCTCGTCGGAGGTGTACGAGCTGACCAGGTCGTCCTTGGACATACCCATGTTCAGCAGGTAGTTGGCGTACAGCTCCATCGCCGCCTGGCCCGAGAAGTTGATGATCACCAGCCCCGAGAAGCCGCCGTCAAACAGCACAAAGCAGCCAATGTCGGGTTTCAGGCAGGTCTTGCTGATGCGCTGCACCATGCCGGAGTAGTGGATCTGGCTGTGTGTAGCCACGCCCAGCACGCGGGTGACGGAGTTGCACAGGCTGATCAAAAGGTCTTCGGTGCCGTAAACGGGGGATTTTTCGGGGGTGCTCATGGTGGGGGTAGCGGAAAACAACTTGGTGCACAGCATAGGCGATGATGCCGCCGTAAACCAGAGTGCAGGCCCTGCCGTGGTGCCGATCCCCCCGTGGTATCCCGGTCATTGACTTTCGACGGGGCTCGGATATCGTGCTTTTCATCCAAATAAGAGAGGGGGGCCCGATGGGCAATGTCTATTTCTATGGCCTGACCGATTTCCAGGCGATCGCCACCGGGGCGGCCGTGCTGGCCAGCGGGGGTGGTGGCAGTTACCAAGACGCATGCGCCATCGTGCAGCAGCTGGCAGACCAGGGCTACACGGGCACGGTGCAGGTGCAGGACTACGACGGCGCCACCAATGCCTGTGTGCTGGCCATCATGGGTTCGCCCGACGCGGCCGACAACCTCACCCTCACGGCGGTGCAGAACTCCATCAGCAACACCGTGGCCGTGATGCAGGCGTACACCGGCATGCAGCCAGGCGCCTTCATCCCGGTGGAGATCGGACCCATCAATTCGCTGGTGCCGTTGATTGGCGCGGCCATGTCGGGCGGCAGCATCTGGGTGGTGAACGGCGATGGCGCAGGCCGTGCCGTGCCTGAGCTGCCCCAGACCACCTTCACAGCCCCTTCCGGGCCAGCGCCCAGTCCCGCCGTGCTGGCCAGCGATGCGTCCACGCTCGTGGCGGCGGAGTACGCGGTGCTGGGCTCCGCCACGGCGTCGGGCATCGAGTCGCTGGCGGGCGGGGTGGTGGGCGGTTTTGGCGGGTACTCGGGTATCGCGATGTGGCCCTCCAACGCAGGCAACCAGTTCGCGTTGTCGGGCAGCTACATTCCGGGCACGCTGGAGCAGGCACGCCAGCTGGGCCTGCAGCTCTTGCAGGCGGTCACGCCGCTGAGCACCCAGGCCGTGGCGGCGGGCATCCAGAACCTCACCGGCCGTGCCGCGCGCGCCGTGGTCACCAACTTTTTCATCACCTCGGTCAGCCAGTCCACGTCCAGCGCGTCGCTGGACTCGGGCATCATCCGGCTGGACAATGCACCCAACCCGGCCCAGAGCACGGAGACACATTACCTCTACAACCTCAACGAGAACCTGATCATGTATTCGGCGGCCAGCACCACCCCCGACATCATTGCGCCCGACTCGATCTGCTACTACTCCGAGAGCACGGGGCGCGGTTTCTCGAACGCGAGCGACGACCTGGCCCAGTATTTCGATGCCACAACGGGCCGCAGCACCGGCAACCAGGTGAGCGTGATTGCGGTGCAGACTGCGCCCCAGCTCTACAACACCCCTGGCGTCGTGGCATCGTTTGCCGCGCTGCTGCGCAATATCGGTTACGCGGGTGGCATGCCGCCCGGCTGAACCCTGAAGCCCGCACCGACGCACGAGAGAAACGGAACGCTGTGAAAAAAGGTGGTCATGGCCATGGGTGAGGCGGACCTGAACAAGGAGCGGCTGGAGCTGGCCCTGGAGGCCGCCGGGCTCGACCTGTGGGAGAACGACCTCATCACCGGCAACGTCACGCGCAAGGCGACCAAGACGTTTGAAGAGCTGGGGTTCTCCGAGGATGAAATCGTCTCGGGCGTGCAGGACATCTACGGCCTGTTCCACCCCGACGACATCGACACCGTGCGCAAGGCCGTGGCCGACCACCTGACGGGCGTCACGCCGCAGTACCGGTGTGAGTTCCGGCTGCGCTCCAAGAGTGGCGAGTGGATCTGGTTTGCCAACTATGGCCGCATCATGGACGGCCACAGCGAGACGCCCGGCAAGCGCTTGATCGGCGTCACGTTCAACATCCACGACCGCAAGTGCCGCGAGACCGAGATCGCCCAGATCAACCAGCAGCTCACCGAGCAGAACCGCCTGCTGCAGCAGCTCAACGCCACGCTGGAGCGGCTGGCCGCCAACGACTCGCTCACGGGCCTGTCCAACCGCCGCACGCTGATGGAGCTGGGTGCCAAGGAATACAAGCGCACGGAGCGTTTTGGGCACCCGATGTCGGTGCTGGTGGCAGACATCGATTTGTTCAAGACCGTCAACGACCTGTACGGCCACCTGGCGGGCGACCGCGTGATCTGTGCCGTGGCCCAGGTGTGTGCTGGGCACAAGCGCAGCGGCGTGGACATCGTCGCGCGGTTTGGGGGCGAGGAGTTTGTCATCGTGCTGCCCGAGACCGACAGCGCGAGCGCGTTGCAAGTGGCAGAGTCGCTGCGCCGCGAGGTCGAGTCCTTGCTGGTGTGCGTGGGCGACGAAGGGCAGGAGGTGGCAGTCACCGTGAGCATTGGCGTAGCCACCCTGTACAAGGGCTCGGGGATGAATTTTGAAGAGCTGGTGAACCGTGCCGACCAGGCCCTTTACCAAGCCAAGGGCACAGGGCGCAATGCCGTGTACTGCGCCGACATGCCGCCCGAAAAAGGGGGCGTGGTCGAGCAGGTTTCGCTCGACCTGGGAGGGGGGATCTCTCAGCCCTGAGGCCCGCGCGCAGCCTGGTGGATCGCCGCCCGGATGCGCGGGTAGGTGCCACAGCGGCAGGCATTGCCCGACATGGCGGCGTCGATGTCGGCATCGGTAGGCTGCGGCGTTTTCTTCAGCAGGGCACAGGCCGACATCAGCTGCCCGCTCTGGCAGTAGCCGCACTGCGCCACATCCACTGCGGTCCATGCGGTGCGCAGTGCAGAGGCTTCGGGGCCCTGCAGGCCCTCGACGGTGGTGACCTGGGCGCTGCCCACGGCCGACAGGGGCGTGATGCAGGCGCGCACCGGCTCGCCGTTCAGGTGCACCGTGCAGGCGCCACACAGCGCCATGCCGCAGCCAAACTTGGTGCCGTTCATCTGCAGTTCGCCGCGCAGCACCCACAGCAGGGGCGTGTCGGGTTCGGCGTTGACAGCGACGGGTTGGCCGTTGAGGTTCAGGGTCGTGGTCATGGGGGCTCCGATGCGTCGGGTCAGCTGAGCTTGAGCGGCAGCGCGCGCAGGCGCTGGCCGGTGAGGGCAAACAAGGCATTGGCCACGGCGGGTGCGATGGGCGGCACACCGGGCTCGCCCACGCCCTCGGGGGGCTCGGCGCTGGCGATGATGTGGGTCTCCACGCGGGGGCAGTCGGCCATGCGCAGCAGGGGGTAGTCGTGCAGGTTGCTCTGCTGCACCTGGCCATCCTTGATCGTCACTTCGCCCCACAGCGCAGCGGTGAGGCCATAGACCACGGCGCTTTCCATCTGCTGGGCAATGAGGTTGGGGTTGATGGCCGCGCCGCAGTCGATCACGCACACCACGCGGTGCACCCGGATGGCCTTTTCGGCGCCCACCGACACCTCGGCCACCTGCGCGACGATGGAGCCGAACGACTGGTGCAGCGCCACGCCGCGCGCCCGTTGCACGCCCGACGCATCCGGCGGCAAGGGCTGGCCCCAGCCCGCCAGCTCGGCCGCCTTTTGCAGGACCTTCAGGTGGCGCGGGTGTTTTTGCAGCAGCGCGGCGCGGAAGGCCACCGGGTCCTTCTTGGCGGCGTGGGCTGCTTCGTCCACAAAACTCTCTTTGAAGAACGCCTGGTGCGAATGCCCCACCGAGCGCCAGAAGCCCACGGGCAGCGGCAGGTCGATGATCTCGTGGGCAATGCGTGCGTGGGGCCACTCGTAGGGTTGGTCGAACGCGCCTTCGGACGTGGTCTTGTCCGGCCCCGCGCCCGGCAGGCCAAAGGTGCGGGCCAGCACCTGCGGCACGATGGCCTGACCGGCCGACACGTTGTGCCAGGCCACCAGCTGGCCCTGTGCGTCCAGCCCGGCCTTGAACCGGGCCACGCAGGCGGGGCGGTAGAAGTCGTGCTGCAGGTCCTGCTCGCGGGACCACAGCGTCTGCACCGGCGCGCCGCCCGCGGCCTTGGCAATGGCGGCGGCCTGGGCCACATAGTCCACCTCCAGCCGCCGGCCAAACCCGCCGCCAAGCAGCAGCTGGTTCACGGTCACCTTGGTGTCGTCGATGCCCAGGGCCTTGGCGGCCGCCATGCGCGCCAGGCCCGGCACCTGGGTGGATGTCCACACGCTGGCCGCGCCATCCTTGAACTGCACGGTGCAGTTGATGGGCTCCAGGGTGGCGTGGGCCAGGTAAGGCGCGCGGTAGTCGGCAGTGAGGGTGGTTGCAGCGCCTTGCAGGGCCTGGTCCACATCGCCCACGCTGTGGTAGCCAAAGCCCTGGGCCTGGTCCAGCGCCTGGGTCAGCTGGGTCATGACAGCGGCGCTCGACAGCGTGGCGGCGGGGCCATGGTCCCACTGCACGCTGACTGCGGCGGCGGCCTTTTTGGCGTGCCAGGGCGTGTCGGCAATCACGGCCACGCCGCCAGTGCCGCCGTGGTACGGCGCTACGGCCAGCACCTCCTTCACCCCGGGCATTTTTTGCGCGGCTGCGCCATCGAACTGGACCACCTTGCCGCCCCGCGTGGGGCACATCACCACACTGGCGTACAGCAGGCCGGGCGGGTGGGCATCGATGCCAAATACCGCACTGCCGTCGAGCTTGGAGGGCGCCTCGATGCGGGTGAGCGGCTTGCCGATCAGCTTGAATTCAGCAGGCGCCTTGAGGGGCACCTTGCCCGGTGGCGGCTGCTGCGCCGCCAGTGCAGCCAGCTCGCCATACGTGGCGCGCTGGCCTGCCGCATGTTCCACCACGCCAGCGTTGGCCTTGCATTCGGCGGCCTGCACCTTCCATTGCACGGCCGCTGCGTTGATGAGCATGGCGCGGGCGTGGGCACCGGCCTCGCGCATGGGGCGCCACAGGTCCTTGATGCTGCTGGAGCCACCAGTCATCATCACGCCCACTTCGCGCATGGTCTTGGCGGTCAGCCAGCCCGCCACGGCCTTGATGGAGCCGTCGTTGTCGGGGTGGAACGGCAGGCCGTCCACCACCGTGGCCAGGTTGTTGTAGATGTCGTCGATGGGCGCCATCTCCAGCCGCACCTGGGCCCAGTCGGCGTCCAGCTCTTCCGCCAGGATGGCGGCCAGCCCGGTGTGCGCGCCCTGGCCCATTTCGGACTTGGCCATCATCACCGTCACCGTGTTGTCGGCGGCTACCTTGAGCCAGCCATTCAGCGCCACCTGGCCCGTGCCCCGGGGCAGGGGCTGCGCGGTGTGCAGCCGCTGGCGCGGGGGCACCACGCCCCAGCCGATGACCAGCGCGCCGGCTGTTGCGGCGCCACCGAGAAGCACTGTGCGTCGTTTCACCATGGGTTGTCCTGAGCGGTTGAGAAAGTGCACGCCGGCGCCTTCGATGGCAATTACCGCGTGGCAAGGGCAGGGGGCCATCCTAGCGCCACTGTGCAGCGCTGCGCTGCCGGCGAATGTCGGCTATGTGACGCTGCGCCGCACGCGCATGGCAATGCGGTTGAGCCCGACGGGCGTCAATCCCAGGTGGCGGGCCAGGTCTTTTTGCGGGATGCGCAGCGCCAGGTTGGGGTGTGATGCCAGGAAGGCACGGTAGCGGCCCTCGGGGGTGAGGGTGAGCAGTTCGCGCTCACGCGCCTCCTTGCGTGCGGCGTACACCAGGGTCAGCTGGTACAGCGCCTTTGCCCAGGGCAGGTGGCGTTCGGCCAGCGCGAGCAGCACGCCGTGGTCGATGCGCTCCAGGGTGGCGGGCTCGATGGCCGTCACCATGAAGGCCGTGCGGCCGCTAGGCTGCAGGGCGGATACGCTGGCAAAAAAACGTCCTTCTTCGGCAAACGACTTGATCCATTCCGTGCCGTCATCCTGCAGGTAGCTCAGCTTGAACAAGCCTGCTTGAACCGCGTAAACATACGGGTGCTGTACCCCCTGCAGAAAGACCGTGCCGCCTGCCTGTACTGCGTGCTTGGTGATGGCGCGCTCTGCCGTGGCCCAGTCGGGCAGGGCCTGCGTGCCCGCCGCCTGTGTGAGGAGCGACCAGAAGACGGGGTGCTGGATGGGGGCCATGGCGCGCAGTATGCCGCGTGGCAGTGTGGCGAAGTGTCCGCCGCGCCTGGGGGTGAGAGCCTCCTTCGTTCGCCAATTAACCTGGGTTGATGACGACGGACGGAGCCATGCCTAGAGTGCGGCCCATGTCACACGCTCGCACCCCCACCACCGCACGCCGGGCCGCGCCCGCAGGCCCCTTGCCACGCACCATCGTCACTGGCGCGAGCTCGGGCATTGGCCGGGCGCTGGCCCTGGAGCTGGCACGGTGCGGCGTGCCCGTACTGGCCGTGGCACGGCAGCCCGAGCCGCTGCAGGCGCTGGCAGATGCCCATGGACTGATCGAGCCCTGGGTGGCCGACCTGTCCCGCATCGAAGAGATGGACGGCCTGGCGGCGCAGTGGCTGCTGCGCTATCCCGATATTGGCGCGCTGGTGAACAACGCAGGCATCCAGCACGACCTGCGGGTGGACGATGCCGGCTACAAGGTGCAGGACATGCGCGCGGAGGTCGGGATCAACCTGCTGGCGCCGATGGTGCTGACGCGCGTGCTGCTGCCCCATTTGCAGGCCCAGCAGCGCGCATGGGTGGTCAATGTCGGGTCGGTGCTGGGCTCTTGCCCCAAGCGCACGGCGGCGGTTTACAGCGCCACCAAGGCCGGGCTGGACCTGTTCACCCAGGCGCTGCGGGTGCAGATGCAAGGCAGCCCAGTGCGGGTGGTTCACGCTGTGATGCCCCTGGTGGACACGCCCATGACCCGGGGCCGAGGGCGCGGCAAGATCCCTCCCGATGTCGCTGCACAGGCACTGATCCGCGGCCTGATGGCGGGGCACGCCGACATCCGCATCGGCAAGGCACGCGCGGCCTGGCACTTGCAGCGCTGGGCGCCCGGGCTGCTGGCCCGCCTGCTGCGCACGGCTTGATCCAAGCCCGCTGGCTCAACACCTGTTTTCTCATCGACCCCAGGAGATCACCCCCATGGCCACCCGTTATGCCTTCTTCATCCACCTGCGTGCACTGCCCGAGTGGCTGCGTTTGCCCCGTGAGCAAAGGCGTGAGTTGGGTGAGGCGCACCTGCATGCCCTGCTGCCCCGCTACCAGGGAGCCCTGCGCCTGCGCCACTTCGATGCCGAGGCCTTCGCAGCGCCCTGCAGCGACCTGATGCTGGTGGAAACCGATGACCCGCTCAAGCACTACGACTTCATGGAGCGGCTGCGCGATTCCCCCCTGCTCACCGTGCCGTATTTCGAGGTGCTGCAGATCCTGCCTGCCATCGAAGACGGCTATGTGGCGTTCGAGCGCGCCGAAACGGCTTAGGCTGTCTTGCAGTCGGCCAGCGCCGGAGCCTTGTGCGTGGGCTGCCGGTCCAGCCAGGCAATGTAGGCCGTGAGCGCCAGCGCACTCAGCGTGACGGCGGCCGCCACCAGCGGAATGGTCTGCAGTGACCACCCGGCCGTGATGACTGCGCCCCCCAGCCAGGCACCAATGGCATTGCCGAGGTTGAATGCGCCGATGTTGAGCGTGGACGCCAAGCTGGGCGCGTCGCCCGCCTGCGACACCACCCGCGCCTGCAGCGGCGTGCCCGCCGCGAACGACACCATGCCCCACACCACCACGGTGATGACGGCAGGCCACAGCCACACGCTGGTGAACGAAAACGCTGCCAGCACCCCCGCCAGCACGGCAAAGATGCCCATCAGCGAGGGCAGCAGCTTCCAGTCCGCCAGGCGGCCGCCCAGCAGGTTGCCAATGGTCAGGCCCACGCCGCACAGCAGCAGCACGCCGCTCACGTTCTGGGGCGAGACACCGGTCACGTCGCGCAGGATGGGCGTGATGTAGGTGAACAGCGTGAACATGCTGGTGGATGCGAGCACGCTCACCGCCAGCGCCAGCCACACCTGGCGAATGCGCAGCACGCGGAACTCGCCCAGCGCGCTGCCGCTGATCTGGTGGCGCAGGTGTGGCACCCAGCGCACCACGGCGGCCACGGCCAGCACCCCAATCACCACCACCGCCCAGAAGGTGGAGCGCCAGCCCAGGTGCTGGCCCAGCAGCGTGCCCAGCGGCACGCCCAGCACGTTGGCGAGCGTGAGCCCGGTGAACATCAGCGCCATGGCCTGGGCGCGCTTGTGGGGCTCCACCACGCTGGCGGCCACTACGGCGCCAATGCCAAAAAACGCGGCGTGGCAGAACGAGGTGACCACGCGCGCCACCATCAGCCACGCATAGCTGGGGGCCAGCGCGCAACCCACATTGCCCACGATGAACAGCACCATCAGCCAGGTCAGCGTGGTCTTGCGCGGCCAGCGCGCGGTGGCCACCGCCAGCAGCGGTCCACCCACGGCCACGCCCAGTGCGTAGGCCGACACCAGCATGCCAGCGGCGGGGATGGAGACGGACAGGTCACCTGCCACTTCGGGCAGCAGCCCCAGGATCACGAATTCGGTGGTGCCAATGCCAAAAGCGGCAATGGCCAGGGCCAGCAGGGGGAGGTTCATGGAGCGCAGAGGGACAAAAGGGCAGCACCAGGGCCGATGGGGCTAGGCGCGCAAGACTAGGGAAAACCCTCGGATTCTACGGAGGCCCCACAACCTTTGCAGGCCAAGGTTTTTGCATGAAATGGGCTGGTAGCGCTAGTGAAATATGCCGTAACAGCTATTGTTTTCATAGTGAATGCCAGCCTTGCCCTTGTGCGCCTATGGCGTGCATCGGGGGTGGTGAGTCGCCTCGCAACGGCCCCCGTGTGATGCGGGCTCGCCGCGGGGCGTGTACGCCACCCGGCGTATTTCGCCAACCGGCCCCGCTCTCCAGAATCCACTCCATCGCCCGATCCACAGGGGCTCCACACCGGGGCCCACCGGGCGAAGCGGTTTGATTGATTTCCTGATTGAAACCACCACCGGAGAAGCACACATGCAACGTCGTTATTCCCTCAAGGCCCTCGCGGCCGTCGCTACGCTCGCTGGCCTGTCTGCGCTGCCAGCCCACGCCCAGGACACGATCAAGGTCGGCATCCTGCACAGCCTGTCGGGCACCATGGCCATCTCTGAGACCGTGCTGAAAGACACCGTGCTCATGGCGATCGACGAGATCAACGCCAAGGGCGGCGTGCTGGGCAAGAAGCTCGAACCCGTGGTGGTGGACCCGGCCTCCAACTGGCCCCTGTTCGCCGAAAAGACCAAGCAGCTGCTGGGCCAGGACAAGGTCTCGGTCATCTTCGGCTGCTGGACCTCGGTGTCGCGCAAGTCGGTGTTGCCGGTCGTGGAAGAAATGAACGGCCTGCTGTTCTACCCCGTGCAGTACGAAGGTGAAGAGCTGTCCAAGAACGTGTTCTACACCGGCGCCGCGCCCAACCAGCAGGCCATCCCCGCAGTGGACTACCTGATGAGCAAGGACGGCGGCAGCGCCAAGCGCTGGGTGCTGCTGGGCACCGACTACGTCTACCCCCGCACCACCAACAAGATCCTGCGCGCCTACCTCAAGAGCAAGGGCGTGAAGGACAGCGACATCGACGAGAAGTACACCCCCTTCGGCCACTCTGACTATCAGACCATCGTGGCCGACATCAAGAAGTTCAGCCAGGGCGGCAAGACGGCCGTGGTCTCCACCATCAACGGTGACTCCAACGTGCCCTTCTACAAGGAACTGGGCAACGCCGGCCTGAAGGCCAAGGACGTGCCCGTGGTCGCCTTCTCGGTGGGCGAGGAAGAGCTGCGCGGTGTGGACACCAAGCCGCTGGTGGGGCACCTGGCCGCCTGGAACTACTTCCAGTCCATCAAGAGCCCGGCCAACACCGAGTTCATCAAGAAGTGGAGCGACTACGCCAAGGCCAAGGGCATTGCCGGCCACAAGGACAAGCCGCTCACCAACGACCCGATGGAAGCCACCTACATCGGCATCAACATGTGGAAGCAAGCGGTTGAAAAGGCCAAGAGCACCGATGTGGACAAGGTGATTGCCGCCATGGCCGGCCAGACCTTCAAGGCACCGTCGGGCATCGTCTCCAAGATGGACGAGAAGAACCACCACCTGCACAAGAGCGTGTTCATCGGCGAGATCAAGGCCGACGGCCAGTTCAACGTGGTGTGGAAGACCCCCGGCCCCGTGAAGGCCAAGCCATGGTCTCCTTACATCGAAGGCAACGACAAGAAAAAAGACGAACCTGAAAAGAAGTAAGCACCTGCAGTGTGCCCAAGAGGGGAGGGCGCCTGTGTGCGCCCTCCCTTTTTCTTTGACACCCGCCTGCCACCGACAGCAGGCCGAATGGAATTCTTCTTATGTTGCGATGTTTTCTGGCCATGCGCTGGTGCCTGGTCAGCCTGTTGTGCCTAGCGGGCAGCGCCCACGCCCTCACCGCCGAGCAGGCCCTGGCCATGGCCGCTGGTGACACCGACGACCGTGTGGCCGCCGTGCAGCAGGCCGTGGTGGAGCCCAGCGAACGCACCGCTGCCTTCTTGCAGGCGCTGGCCGACGACGCGGTGAAGGTGGCCGACGGCAAGGCGCTGATCGTGCGCGATGACAAGGGCATCGACCCTGTCACTGGCGCCGAGGTCCCTGTGCCCGCCGATGCCGAAGACATCATCAACAACAACCGCATGCGCGGCGAGATCGATACGGCCCTGGCGGGCCTGGCGCTGTTTGGCAAGGACGAAACCCAGCGCATGGCCGCCGCCAAGGCACTGACCAAGGAACCGGATGCAGGCCGTCTGCCCCTGCTCGACAAGGCACTGGCGCAGGAAACCAACGACAAGATCAAGACCCAGCTGGAGCTGGCGCGCGCCGCCACGCTGCTGGGCAGCGACGACCCCGCACAACGCATCGCGGCCGCCCAGGCACTGTCGCTCAGCGCCACACCTGATACGCGGCTGCTGCTCAACGAACGCGTCACCGTCGAAGAAGACGCCAAGGTCAAGGCCGCACTGCAGGCCGCACTGCGCGCCATGGAAGGCCAGCTCGCCTGGGGCGAACGCCTGGGCGCCGCGTTCTCGGGCATCAGCCTGGGCTCCATCCTGCTGCTCGTCGCCTTGGGCCTGGCCATCACCTACGGCCTGATGGGCGTGATCAACATGGCCCACGGCGAGCTGATGATGATCGGCGCCTACGCCACCTATGTGGTGCAGGGCATCTTCCAGAAGTATTTTCCGGGTGCGTTCGACTGGTACCTGGTCGCAGCGCTGCCCTTGGCCTTTGGCGCCTCGGCCACCGTGGGCGCGGTGCTGGAGCGCGGCGTGCTGCGCTTTCTGTACGGCCGCCCGCTGGAAACGCTGCTGGCCACCTGGGGCATCAGCCTGGTGCTGATGCAACTGGTGCGCACGATTTTTGGCGCGCAGAACGTGGGTGTGGAAAACCCCGCGTGGATGAGCGGTGGCGTGCAGGTGCTCTCCAACCTCACGCTGCCCTACAACCGCCTCGTCATCATCGGCTTTGCCATCGCGGTGCTGCTGGGCATGGGCTACCTGATCGGTCGCACGCGCCTGGGCCTGTTCGTGCGTGGTGTGACGCAAAACCGCCCCATTGCCTCGTGCATGGGCGTGAACACTGCGCGCATCGACACCATGGCCTTTGCGCTGGGCTCGGGCATTGCGGGCCTGGCGGGCTGCGCGCTGAGCCAGGTGGGCAACGTGGGGCCGGACCTGGGGCAGAGCTACATCGTCGATGCCTTCATGGTGGTGGTGCTGGGCGGCGTGGGCCAGCTGGCGGGCACGGTGTATGCCGCGCTGGGTCTGGGCATCCTGAACAAGTTCCTCGAAGGCTGGGCGGGCGCGGTGCTGGCCAAGATTGCGGTGCTGGTGTTCATCATCATCTTCATCCAGAAGCGGCCCCAGGGCATCTTCGCGGTCAAAGGGCGCACCGCTGATTGAGTGGCCATCAGAGACACATCATGACTACTCCCTCTCCAACACCCATTCAACTGCCCGCACCCGCGCCGCTGCTCACGCGCGGCGGCTGGTCGGCCTTTATCGTGGCGCTCATCGTGGTGTGCGCCGTGGCACCCGTGCTCAACCTCTGGGTGCCCGCAGGCAGCATGTTCCACCTGTCGGACTACGCCGTGGCGCTGCTCGGCAAGATCATGTGCTACGCCATCTGTGCGCTGGCCATGGACCTGATCTGGGGCTACACCGGCATCCTGAGCCTGGGCCACGGCCTGTTCTTTGCGCTGGGCGGCTACGTGATGGGCATGTACCTCATGCGCCAGATCGGCCGCGACGGCAACTACAAGAGCGATCTGCCGGACTTCATGGTGTTCCTGGACTGGAAGGAGCTGCCCTGGCACTGGGCGCTGTCCGACAGCTTCATCGCCACGCTGATCCTCATTGTGGCCGTGCCGGGCGTGATCGCGTTTGTGTTCGGCTACTTCGCCTTCCGCTCGCGCATCAAGGGTGTGTACTTCTCCATCATCACCCAGGCCATGACGTATGCGGCCATGCTGCTGTTCTTCCGCAACGAAACCGGCTTTGGCGGCAACAACGGCTTTACCGACTTCAAGCGCATCCTGGGCACGCCCATTGCCACGCAGAACATGCGCATGACGCTGTTCGTGCTGACGGGGTTGTCGCTGCTGGGCTTCTTCCTGCTGGCCCGCTGGTTGGTGCGCAGCAAGTTTGGCCGCGTGCTGCAGGCTGTGCGCGATGCCGAGAGCCGCGTCATGTTCTCGGGCTATTCGCCGCTGCCCTACAAGCTCACCATCTGGACCATCAGCGCCATGATGTGCGGCGTGGCGGGCGCGTTGTATGTGCCCCAGGTCGGCATCATCAACCCCGGCGAGATGAGCGCCGCCAACTCCATCGAGATCGCCGTATGGGCGGCCGTGGGCGGGCGCGCCACACTCATCGGACCCATCGTGGGGGCGTTCATCGTCAACGGTGCCAAGAGCTGGCTCACGGTGACGGCACCGGAGTTCTGGCTGTACTTTCTGGGCGCGCTGTTCATTGCGGTCACGCTGTTCCTGCCTGACGGTGTGGTGGGGCTGGTCAAGAAGCTCAAGGCAAAAATGACAACAACGAAGGGAGCCGCGCAATGACGCCCGATCTGATGGAAGAAGGTGCGCGGCGGCTGCAGAAGACGCTGGCGCCCGTCGCACTGGGCCAGACCGAGTCGGGTGGCCGCGCTGCAGGCTTCTCGCGCATTGCCACGCCGGGCGAAGTGGACGTGACCCACGGCCGCATCCTGTACCTGGAAGACGTGCATGTCAGCTTTGACGGCTTCAAGGCCATCAACGGCCTGAGCCTGGACATCGCCCCGGGCGAGCTGCGCTGCATCATCGGCCCCAATGGTGCGGGCAAGACGACGATGATGGACATCATCACCGGCAAGACCCGGCCCGACAAAGGCACGGTGTTCTTTGGCTCCACCATCGACCTGCTGCGCCACAACGAGCCCGAGATTGCGAGCCTGGGTATCGGCCGCAAGTTCCAGAAGCCCACGGTGTTCGAGCAGCTCAGCGTGTTTGAGAACCTGGAGCTGGCGCTCAAGACCCACAAGGGCGTGAAGTCCAGCATGTTCTTCAAGCTCGACTCCGCACAGTCGGACCGCCTAGCCGAGATCCTGCACACCATTCACCTGGCCGACAGCGTCACGCGCCAGTCGGGCAACCTGAGCCACGGGCAAAAGCAGTGGCTGGAGATTGGCATGCTGCTGATGCAGGACCCCAAGCTGCTGCTGCTGGACGAACCCGTGGCCGGCATGACCGATGAAGAGACTGCCCGCACTGCGGAGCTGTTCCTCACGCTCAAGGGCAAACACTCGCTCATGGTGGTGGAGCACGACATGGGCTTCATCCGCACCATCTCAGAGAAGGTGACGGTGCTGTGCGATGGCTCGGTGCTGGCCGAAGGCACGCTCGACCAGGTACAGGCCGACGAGCGCGTGATCGAGGTGTACCTCGGCCGGTGAAATTGTTCACTATCAAAAATATAGCTGCCGGCGCTTATTGAACTAGCGCTAGCGGCCCAAAACACCCCAAGTCACCATGCTCACCGTCCAGAACATCAACCAGTACTACGGCGGCTCCCACATCCTGCGTGACGTGAGCCTCACCGCCACCCCGGGCAAGGTCACTGTGCTGCTCGGCCGCAACGGCGTGGGCAAGACGACGCTGCTCAAAAGCCTCATGGGGCTGGTGCCCATCAAGAGCGGCAGCATCAGTTTCGACGGCAAACCCATCGACAAAGCCACGCCCTACGACCGGGCGCGCGCAGGCATCGGCTTTGTGCCGCAAGGCCGCGAAATCTTCGGCCGCCTGACCGTGGAAGAAAACCTGCGCATGGGCCTGGCCTACAAAAGCGGATCGACGCCGGTGCCTGCACACCTGTACGAGCTGTTCCCCGTGCTCAAGCAGATGCTCAAACGCCGGGGCGGTGACCTGTCGGGCGGGCAACAACAGCAGCTGGCCATTGCCCGCGCGCTGGCCCCCGGCCCGCGTTTGCTCATCCTGGACGAGCCCACCGAGGGCATCCAGCCCAGCATCATCAAGGACATCGGCCGCGTGATCCGCATGCTGGCCGACCAGGGAGAAATGGCCATCCTGCTGTGCGAGCAGTACTACGACTTTGCGCAGGAACTGGCCGATGAGTACCTGGTGATGGAACGCGGCGAGGTCATCGCCCGCGGGCCAGGTAGCGAGATGGAAGCCAAGGGCATTCGCAACCTCGTGGCGATTTAAGACCGCACCCCCTGAGTCGCCTGCGGCGCCTTCCCCCTCTCTCGCTGCGCGGGAGGGGGACGCACCCGGTGGCCTGGCGAGGCCAGTTCCACGGGTGCACAAGCGAGGGGCGTGCCAGTTTCAGAGAGCTGAAGGCAATGCCACGGCGGGGGACGGTGCTTCCATCGCCTCCACCAGCAGCCGGGTGAAGGTGTCGTGCAGCGGCGAGTTCGTCGCGTTGGCCACCGTGGCGATGCCCAGCTGGTAGGCGATGCGGGGCCTGAACGGGCGCGACGTGATCGCCTCGTACGGGCAGTGCTGCGCCAGCAAGGCGTTCACGATCGAGACCCCGAGCCCTTGGGCCACGTGGGCGCAGGCCTCGCTGATGGAGTGCACCTCCAGCGCCACGCGCGGCTGCACGCGCCGCTGGCGAAAGGCCATGTCGATGTCGTGGCGGATCTGCCGCTGGCGCCCCAGCAGGATCAGGCTGACGTCGATCAGGTCGGTGGGGCTGACCTCTGCCAGGCCCTCGAGTGCATGGCCTCGGGGCATGATGCACACGGCTTCGGAGTCCAGGCCGGCGCGGGTGCTCAGTCCCTGCATTTCCATGGGCAGGCGCACCAGGCCGATGTCCGCATCGCGACTCAGCAGCGCGCGCTCGGTGTCGTTGTACGAGCCTGACAGCACCTCCAGCACCACGTCCGGGTGCGCCTGCATGAAGCGCTTGGCCAGCACCGGCATGAGCGTGGTGGCCAGCGTGCTGGGCACCGCCACCTTCAGCAGGCGCCGCTTGAAGCCGCCCAGACGCAACTGTTCGGCATGGCGGCGAAAGCACTGCGCCGAGTCCATCAGCACCTGGGCGTCGTGCAGCAGCGCATGGGCTTCGGCCGTGGGGCTCAGGCGGCCTTTTTCGCGCACGAACAAACGCAGGGCCAGGTCCTCCTCCAGCTGCGCCAGCAAGCGGCTGATGGCGGGCTGCGACAGCCCCATGCGCTCGGCCGCGCCGGTGGTGGAGCCGCTGAGCATGATGGCCTGGAAGGCCTCGAGTTGCTTGAAGTTCATGGGGTGGAAAAGGGGCAGACGTTCGGGTATGCAGGCAGCCAGCCTGCATCTTTGCACTGCTGCCACCCCAGCGCAAACCTGCGGTCTATTGCATAGGGTCATCAGCGTTCGTCATAGCGTTGTGGCCGAGCACCTGGCTCCACAGAATCGGCGGCGTCATCAGCCAACCTGGCACCACCCCTTCAAGGAGCAAGATTTCATGAGGCGCTCATTTCCCTTCGCGCTGGCCGCCTGCGGCCTTTCCGTTTCGGCTGCGGGGCCCGCTGCCGCACAGGACCTGCAGGTCTATGGCCAGGTGCGGCTCACCGTCAACAATGTCAAGACCGGCAACACCGGTTCCGTCACGGAAGAGCGCGACAACGCATCCCGCCTGGGCTTTCGCGGCAAGGAAGACCTGGGCGATGGCCTGGCCGCGTTGTTCGGCCTGGAGATGGGGCTCGAAGCCGACTCCGGCGCCGCCACCACGCCAGCGTTTCGCAACAGCTATGCCGCCTTGCGCGGCAGCCTGGGCACGGTGGCGCTGGGGCGGCTCGACTCCGCCAACCCGACCGGTTCGCCGCTGTACTCGCAAGTCACGCGCATCACATCGTTCGCCGCCAACGATGCCGGGGCCACGGCCATCGGCACCTCCATCCTGAACGCACGCAACCGCACGTCCAACGCCATCGGCTACCAAAGCCCCACCTGGGGCGGCGTCAACCTGCGGGCGCGCTACTACCTGCGCGGCGATGCCAAGACGCCCGAGCAGGAAAACGGCGCCAAGTCGCTGGACCTGGGCCTCAACTATGCCGACGGGCCCTGGTCGGCAGGCATCGGCTACGGCAAGGACACGCGCCCCGGTGGACTGCTGGCCAACGAGTTCTCGAGCAAATGGCAGGCCGGCGTGCGCTACGACTTCGGCGCGATCGAGCCCTATGTGCTGCTGGGCCGCGATACGTACGCCAGGACGTCGGCCACCACCCGCGCCGATGTGGACTACTGGCTGGTGGGCACCCGCTTTTCAGCTGGCCAGCACGCCATCGTGGTCAACGTGATGCAGCGCGATGTGCAGGCGTCGCTGCGCGGCCTGCGCAAGCGCCAGCAGGTAGCCTATACCTATGCCCTGTCCAAACGCACCGAGCTGCAGGCCTTCATCGACCGCGACGGCGTCGATTCGAGCCGCAGCAATGTGTCCGTGCGCGCCATTGGCGCGGGAGTTCGCCATGATTTCTGATAACAAGCACCGCATGATTCCCTGGATGTCCCGCATTCCGAAAACGCTCGCGCTGTTGTGTTCCTTCATGCTGTGCCACCCGCTGATCGCGGGCGCGGCCGAGTTCCCCGAGAAGCCCGTGCGCATCGTGATTCCGTTTCCGGCAGGGGCAGCTGCGGACACGGCCATGCGCGTGGTGGCACGCAAGATGTCGGACCAGTGGCGGCAGCCTGTCGTCATCGACAACCGGCCCGGTGCGCACGGCTTCCAGGCGGTCTCCTCGGCGCCGGCCGACGGGTACACGCTGCTGATGGGCGCAGGTTCCGGCATGGTGACGGCGCCGCTGCTGTCCAGCAAGCTCACGTACAACCCGTCGCGCGACTTCGTGCCGGTGGGGCGGGTGGTGGTCAACGTGCCCATCCTCACCACACACCCAAGCCTGCAGGTTCGCACGGTGCAGGAGCTCATCGAGCTGGCGCGCAAGAACCCCGGCGGCCTGAACTACAGCACCAGCGGCAACGGCAGCCCGGGGCATTTGTCGATGGAGATGTTCCAGGCGGCCACCGGCACGCGCATGGTGCAGATCCCGTACAAGGGCGGCGGCCCGGCGGTGAACGAGCTGGCGGGCGGGCATGTGCAGCTGGGCATCAATGCAGTGCCCAGCGTGGCGGCTCATATCAAGGCGGGCAAGCTGGTGCCGCTGGCGGTGGCCAGCGCCAAGCGCTCGCGCGCCTTCCCGCAGGTGCCGACCATGGCCGAGGCGGGGCTCAAGGACTTCGAGTACGACATCTGGTACGCCCTGTTCGCGCCCACCGGCACGCCGGCGGATGCGGTGCAAAAAATCAGCAAGGTGCTGCGCGCCTCGCTGGCCGACGCGGAGGTGACCGCCTCGCTGGTGGCGCAGGGTGCGGAGCCCGCGCCCACCACGCCGCAGGAGCTCGGCCGCTTCATCCAGGAAGACACAGCGCGCTGGGCCAAGCTGGTCAAGGACCGCAACCTCAAGCTCGACTGAGGCAGGACCTTCCATGACCACGATGATGAATCCAATGGCGCCGTCTGCCGCCCCGGCCGGTGTGGGCGGGGTGGTGCGGCACACCTGCCGGGTGCCCATGCGCGACGGTGTGCACCTGGCCACCGATGTGTATCTGCCGGCCGGTCACACCGGCCCCCTGCCGGTGCTGCTGGAGCGCACACCCTACGGCAAGGACGAACCCACCCGGCGCGAGCGCACCGCCGCCGACCCCGCACCCCTGCGGCGCGGCGAGGTGGCCGAGCGGTTTGCCCGCGAGGGCTACGCGGTGGTGGTGCAGGACTGCCGGGGCCGCTTCGACTCCGAAGGGCAGTTCACCAAGTACCTGGGCGAGGCCCACGACGGCGCCGACACCATGGCGTGGATCGTGGCGCAGCCCTGGTGCAACGGCGCCGTGGGCACCTACGGGCTGTCGTATGCGGCCCATACCCAGACGGCGCTGGCCAGCCAGCGGCCCGCCGGGCTCAAGGCCATGTTTCTCGAATGCGGCGGCTTTGCCAATGCCTACCGGGGCGGCATCCGCCATGGGGGCGCTTTCGAGCTCAAGCAGGCCGTGTGGGCCCTGCGCAATGCGCGCAGCGGCAGCAACAGCCTGAGCGACGCCGCGCGCCAGGCGCTCGATCAGGCCGACATCGGCGAGTGGTTCTTGCGCCTGCCCTGGACGCGCGGCGACTCGCCGCTGCAGTGGGCGCCCGAGTACGAGGACTATCTCTTCGGCCAGTGGGAGCGCGGCAGCTTCGACGACCATTGGCGCCAGCCCGAGCTGTATGCGGCAGGCCACTACGGCGCCTTCGAAGGCGTGGCCGTGATGCTGATGTGCGGCTGGTGGGACCCCTATGCGCAGACCACGACCGACAACTACCTCGGACTCTCGCAGCGCGGACAGGGCGATGTGCGCATGGTGCTGGGCCCCTGGACGCATGGCGAGCGCAGCGTGCCGTACGCGGGCGATGTGGACTTCGGCCGCGATGCGGTGCTGGATGGCACGCTTGCACCCGACTACTTGCACATGCGGCTCGCGTGGTTCAACCACTGGCTGCGCGGGCAGCCGCTGCCCGCGGGGCAGGACGATGCCGTGCGCTACTTCCGCATGGGCGGGGGCACGGGGCGGCGCACGCCGCAAGGCCGGCTCGACCATGGCGGCGTCTGGCGCAGCGCGGCCCGCTGGCCTGTACCGGCGACCACGCTGGTGCCCTGGTACCTCGCGCCGGGCGGGCTGCTGTCGCAGTCCGTACCGCAGGCCGAGGCCCAGACCGGTTTTTGCTTCGACCCCGCAAGGCCGGTACCCACCATCGGGGGCTCCGTCACCTCGGGCGAACCGCTGATGGTGGCCGGTGCCTACGACCAGCGCACGCACGACGGGCTGTTCGGTGCGCGGGCGCCGTTCGGGCCGCTGGCCGGCCGGGACGACGTGCTGGTGTTCCAGACGCCGCCGCTCGACGGCGATGTGGAGATCACCGGGCCGGTGACCATCGCGCTGTGGGTGTCGTCCACCGCACCCGACACCGACTTCACGGCCAAGCTGATCGACCAGTACCCGCCCAGCGAGGACTACCCCGAGGGGTATGCGATGAACCTGACTGACGGCATCCTGCGCTGCCGCTACCGCGACTCGTGGGAGGAGCCGGGGCTGATGGCGCCTGGCGAAGTGGTGGAGATCACCATTGAGCCCATGCCCACGTCCAACCTCTTCCGCCGGGGCCATCGGATACGGCTCGACATCTCGAGCAGCAACTTCCCGCGGTTCGACGTCAACCCCAACACCGGCGCTCCGGAGGGCAGTGCGGGGCCACGGGTGGTGGCGTTCAACACCGTGCACATGGGGCCGGGGCGTGCGTCCTGTGTGGTCTTGCCGATGCAGCCCATGGCGTCTGCCGAGGACTCCCCCGCGCGGTGACCCAGGGCGCCCGGGCGGCGGCTCAGCGGCGCGTCGCCGGGGGGGGGGGCGCCGCGCCACGCCAGCGCGACACGCTCTCCATGATCAGCACCGTGCACACCATCCACGTGCCGCCCAGCAGCCAGCCTGCCAGCACATCACTGGCGTAATGCACGTGCAGCACCACACGGCTCCAGCCGGTGGTGAAGATCAGCGCGCCAGCCAGCACCACCGCAGGCAGGTGCCAGGCGCGGGGCAATAGCCGCGTGGCCAGGTAGGCCAGCATGGCATAGGCCACCATCGATGCGCTGCTGTGCCCACTGGGAAAGCTGTAGCCGCTGGCCTCGGCGATGCCGTGCGTGTGCTCGGGCCGCACGCGCTCGAACAGACGCTTCAGCACTTTGGTCAACGCGCCGTTGCCCGCCATGGCCACCAGCCAGCCGGTGGCCAGCAGGCGGTGCCGGCGCAGCCACAGCAGGGCGGCCACGCCCAGCGCCAGCGCGGTCAGCACCCAGGTGTCGCCCAGGTGGGTGAGGGTGGCAAACCATTGCAGTACGGCGGCCGGTGCCTGTGCTTGCAGGCTGGCGGCCAGTGCGTCGTCCAGGGCGCCCCAGTACCCTTGGGCGCTCCCGCTTTCGGCCAGCTCTGCCAGGGTGGCTCCCGCCAGCACCAGCGTGCAGGCCGAGGCCGCCATGGCCGCCACCAGCACCCAGCGGGCCTGGGGCGGAAACACGCGGCCCAGCGGCGCGCCCACATGCTGCCGCAGGCTGCGCAAGCCGGTCAACGCGGCGGTGCCCAGCAGGGCAAACGCCACTGCGCCAGCCATCCACCAGCCCAGGGGGTGCTGCGCCAGCAGGGCGCCCAGGTCGGTGGCAGCCAGGGCGCTGGAGGTCGTTGTCATGGGGATCGCGGGTCCTTTCTCTTTTGCTGCACCCGCAACGTGCAGGGGCTCAGTGACAGAAGCCGGGGTTGTACTGAAGTTCCCAGCATCCCGCCGTGCGGTGGGTGTATTGGGGCCTGCGAACCTGCCCACAGCGCGGTTGTCGGCGCTGGCTGACAGGAGCAAGGGGTGGTTACCGGCTGCGCCGCGCGTGATGGCTTGTCACCATGGAGTGCCCTGCAGTCCGTACGGGCTTGCCGGTGGTGGGGTGGCCTGTGGGTCTGCCCGGCCGCTGCGATTTGTTTTGCGCGCTGTGGGGTTGCTCTTGTTTGTTGCAGAGTTTTTGCATGACACCTTCGGAACACACCCTTCCCC
>NZ_JBWKYJ010000031.1:0-50012 GCF_059423685.1 Acidovorax sp. GW460-11-11-14-LB4
GTGACCTACAAGTCCACCGCTGACCGCGCTGCTGTGCGTGCCCAGGCTGCTGAAGCCCTGCGCACCGGCCAGATCTCGTCGGGCGAAATCGGCAACGCGATGTAATTGCCAAAGGCCCCATGCGGACCACATGAGGGTTTTGTGAAAAGTGACAATGCAAAAGGCCGGGGCCCTGTGAGGGGCCCCGGCCTTTTTTGTGATGCCACTCCACTGCAGGGGTGGCTCAAGTGCTTATGGGATCAGCTTGACGCCGGTCTTGGCCTGCAGGGCCTCAAAAGTCACGCCGGGAGCCAGCTCCACCACCTTCAGGCCCTGGGGCGTCACGTCCATGACGGCCAGGTCGGTGATGATGCGATCCACCACACCCACGCCCGTGAGGGGCAGCGTGCAATGGGGCAGGATCTTCAGGTCTTCGGTGCCATCCTTCTTGCGCGCCACATGCTCCATGAGCACGATCACGCGCTTGACGCCAGCCACCAGGTCCATCGCGCCACCCATGCCCTTGACCATCTTGCCGGGGATCATCCAGTTGGCCAGGTCGCCCTTTTCGCTGACCTGCATGGCGCCCAAGATCGACAGGTTGATCTTGCCGCCACGGATCATGGCAAACGACTGGTCGCTGCCAAAGATGGACGAGCCCTTGATGGTGGTCACGGTCTGCTTGCCGGCGTTGATCAGGTCGGCATCCACTTCGTCTTCGGTGGGAAACGGGCCGATGCCCAGCATGCCGTTTTCGGACTGCAGCCACACCTCTTTGTCGGCAGGCACAAAGTTGGCCACCAGCGTTGGGATGCCAATGCCCAGGTTCACATAAAAGCCGTCTTCGAGTTCATGGGCGGCACGGGCCGCCATTTGGTCTTGACTCCACGACATAGATACTTCTCCAGCTTGTTCTGTACGGTTGTGCGGCAGCGGCTCAGACGCCCGCTTTTTCGGTGATGGTGCGCTTTTCAATGCGCTTCTCGGGCGTGGCGTTGTGCACGATGCGGTGCACATAGATGCCAGGCAGATGGATCTGGTCGGGCGCAATGGCGCCGGTTTCCACCACCTCTTCCACCTCCACGATGGTGATCTTGCCGGCTGTGGCCGCAGCGGGGTTGAAGTTGCGCGCCGTGAGGCGGAACTGCAGGTTGCCCGACTTGTCGGCACGCCAGGCCTTGACCAGCGACACATCGGGCACCAGCGAACGCTCCATCACATAGGTTTCGCCATCGAACTCGCGCAGTTCCTTGCCCTCGGCCACGATGGTGCCCACGCCGGTCTTGGTGAAAAAGGCCGGGATGCCCGCACCGCCCGCACGCAGCTTTTCGGCCAGCGTACCCTGGGGGGTGAACTCCAGCTCCAGCTCGCCAGCGAGGTACTGGCGCTCGAACTCCTTGTTCTCGCCCACATACGACGAGATCATTTTCTTGATCTGCCGGGTCTCGAGCAGCTTGCCCAGGCCGAAGCCGTCCACGCCCGCATTGTTGGAGATCACGGTCAGGTTCTTCACGCCCGAATCGCGCAGCGCGTCGATCAAGGCTTCAGGAATGCCACACAGTCCAAAGCCGCCAACAGCCATGAGTTGGCCATCTGCAACCACGCCCTTCAGGGCCTCGGCTGCGGAGGGGAATAACTTGTTCACCACGATCTCCTTATGAATGGGATGCGCTACGATACTACGTACTTAAATAAGTAGTTTTCCGTAAAGATTAGCACTATGGACGTTGATTACCGACTGGCTTTCGACATGGCCCCTGTGGGGCTGGTGCTCTCGCGCAACCGCACCATGGTGGACTGCAACCGCCATGTCTGCGAAATGTTCGGCGCCTCGCGCGAAGTGCTGATCGGCCAGTCGTTCCAGATACTCTATCCCAGCGCCGACGAATATGAGCGGCTTGGGGCGCACATGGAGCCCATCCTGAACGCCAAGGGCCACTATGCGGACAACCGCATCATGAAGCGCGCCAATGGCGAAGTGTTCTGGTGCCACGTGTCCGGCCGCGCACTCAACCGCGATGCCCCGCATGAGTCCGGCATCTGGAGCTTCGAAGATCTGAGTTCGCAGCGCGCCGTGAAGGCGGAGCTGACGGGCCGTGAGCGCGAAGTAGCCGCCCGCCTGCTGGAAGGCCTGACCTCCAAGGAGATCGGTCGGGCGCTGGAGATCAGCCACCGCACGGTAGAAATTTACCGTGCGCGCCTCATGCGCAAGTACAACGCCTCCACCGCCGCCGACCTGGTGCACAAGCTGCTGGCAGGTGGCTGAACCTGCCCTCGAAGGACAGCACTACCGCCCTATTGCCTACTTGGCCGGGCCGTCGATGACTTCGGCGGCGGTGCGAAACGCCTCTACCGCCGTCGGCAGGCCGCAGTAGACACTGGCGTGCAGCAGCACCTCCTGCAACTCCTCTGCAGTAGCGCCATTGTTCAGCGCGCCACGCACATGGCCCTTGAGTTCATGCTGCTTGCCCAGCGCGATCAACATTGAAACCGTGATGAGACTGCGGGTCTTGCGGTCCAGCCCTGGCCGCTGCCAGACATCGCCCCACGCGTTGCGCGTGATGTATTCCTGAATGGGCTGCGTGAAAGAGGTGGCGTTGCCCAGCGCACGGTCCACAAAATCGTCACCCATGACCTCGCGGCGGGTGGCCAGGCCTTTTTCGTAGTCTTTGGTCGGGGTTGGTGTCACGCGGGCTCTCCTTGAAGGGTTGGAAACATCAAGGCCCGATGGTAGCGAGCACATGCAGCGTCGCCGTCATAAAAACCAGAGAAGAAAAAGCCCGGCGCGTGCAGTGCACGCACCGGGCTGGGTCAAAGCATGCTCGGCTCACCCCACACCGTCCTTCGACGGCACGGAGCAGAGACCCTGAGGGTCAGGCGCTGGCACCGCCTGCGGCCAGGTCAAACCGGTCCAGGTTCATCACCTTGGTCCAAGCCTTGACGAAGTCCTGCACAAACATTGCCTGCGCATCGCTGCTGGCATAGACCTCGGCCAGCGCACGCAACACCGAGTTGGAGCCAAACACCAGGTCGGCCACCGTGCCGGTCCATTTTCTGGCACCTGTGCTGCGGTCCACACCATCCATCACACCCGCTGCACCCGCCGACTTCTGCCATTGGGTGCGCATGTCGAGCAGGTTCACGAAGAAGTCATTGCTCAAGGTACCAACGCGCTGCGTGAAGACACCATGGGTTGCCTGCCCCACGTTGGCACCCAGCACGCGCAGGCCACCCACCAGCACCGTCATCTCGGGCGCTGTCAGCGTGAGCTGGTTGGCGCGGTCCACCAGCAACTCGGCCACGGCGTCTTCCAGGCCAGGGCGCACGTAGTTGCGAAAGCCATCGGCCACGGGCTCCATCACCTCGAACGACGGCACATCGGTCTGCTCTTGCGAGGCATCCGTGCGGCCAGGCGTGAAGGGAACGGTCACGTCCTGCCCTGCCTGCTTTGCGGCTGCCTCCACGGCAGCGCCACCGGCCAGCACGATCAGGTCCGCCAGCGAGATCTTCTTGTCGCCCGTCTGCGCCGCATTGAACTCGCGCTGGATGGCTTCGAGCTGGCCCAGCACCTTGGCCAGTTGCACAGGCTGGTTCACTTCCCAATCCTTCTGAGGAGCCAGACGGATGCGCGCGCCGTTGGCGCCGCCCCGCTTGTCGCCGCCCCGGAACGTGGAGGCCGAGGCCCAGGCCGTGGATACCAGTTCCGAAATCGACAAGCCCGATGCCAACACCTTGGCCTTGAGCGCAGCGATGTCCTGCGCGTTCACCAGCGCATGGTCCACGGCAGGCACAGGGTCTTGCCAGACCAGCACTTCGGCGGGCACCTCCGGCCCCAGATAGCGGGCACGCGGCCCCATGTCACGGTGCGTGAGCTTGAACCAGGCACGCGCAAATGCATCGGCAAACTGCTCGGGGTGCGCCAAAAAGCGGCGTGAGATCTTTTCGTAGGCCGGGTCAAAGCGCAGCGACAGGTCGGTGGTGAGCATGGTGGGCACCAGCTTTTTCGACGGGTCGTGTGCGTGCGGGATCGTCGCTGCAGCCCCCTTGGCCGTCCACTGGTGGGCGCCTGCCGGGCTCTTGGTCAGCTCCCACTCGTAGCCGAACAGGTTTTCGAAGAAGTTGTTGCTCCACTGCGTGGGCGTGGTGGTCCAGGTGACTTCCAGGCCACTGGTGATGGTGTCACCGCCTTTGCCAGAGCCATGGCCGCTCTTCCAGCCCAGGCCCTGGTCCTCGATGCCTGCACCTTCGGGCTCCTTGCCCACCAGCGCGGCATCGCCAGCACCGTGGGTCTTGCCAAAGGTGTGGCCGCCAGCAATCAGTGCCACGGTCTCTTCATCGTCCATCGCCATGCGCGCAAAGGTGTCGCGGATGTCGCGCGCGGCGGCGATGGGGTCGGGGTTGCCGTTCGGGCCTTCGGGGTTCACATAAATCAGGCCCATCTGCACAGCAGCCAGCGGATTGGCCAGGTCGCGCTCACCGCTGTAGCGCTTGTCGCTGCCCAGCCAGGTGGATTCAGCGCCCCAGTACACGTTTTCATCGGGTTCCCACACGTCAGGGCGTCCGCCGGCAAAGCCAAAGGTCTTGAAGCCCATGGACTCGAGCGCCACATTGCCGGTCAGGATCATCAGGTCGGCCCACGAGATCTTGCGGCCGTACTTCTGCTTGACGGGCCACAGCAGGCGGCGCGCCTTGTCCAGATTGGCGTTGTCGGGCCAGCTATTGAGCGGCGCAAAACGCTGTTGCCCAGCTCCCGCGCCACCACGGCCGTCTGCCAGACGATAGGTGCCCGCGCTGTGCCAGGCCATGCGCACAAACAGCGGTCCATAGTGGCCAAAGTCTGCGGGCCACCAGTCCTGCGAGTCGGTCATCAGTGCGCGCAGGTCGGCCTTCACAGCAGCAAGGTCGAGGCTCTTGAATTCCTCTGCGTAATTGAAGCCGTCTCCCATCGGGTCGGTGAGCGGGGAGTTCTGGTTCAGGGGGCGGAGATTAAGCTGGTTGGGCCACCAGTCGGCATTGCGGGGGCCCGTGGGCACGGCCTTGGTGTGGTCAAAGGGGCATTTGGCTTCGGTCGTCATGGGTCATCTCCTGTGAAATCGCGTCGGCAAAACGTATCGACAGGGCAGATGGTAGGAAGCAAACGATGACAGGTAAATTGAATCGATTGAATCTCATTAATAGTCAATATTAATAAAGCATCATGCTCTCATTGATTTCGTTGCGACCCCAGACAAGTTGAGGCTGGGGCAGCGTCAACGCGAACGCGCCAGCGGCAGCCCAGGTGCACCCATGTCAGCCCTCAGGATTCGCCCATGGGTAGAGTCGGTGACATACACCGTGGTACGCCCTGCCCCGCCAAACGCCAGGTTGGTGGTCGAGCTGCCCGGTGCACCTCGCAGCACCTGCACGGGCTCGGCCCGGTGGTTCAGCACCCACACATAGCCCAGGCCCGGGTTGGCCACCAGCAGGTGACCCCCGGCATCCACGGCCAGGCCGTCGGGGCCGCTGGGGCCATACGAGGTGAAGAACTGGCTGACCTTGGCCACGCTGCCATCGGGCAGCAACGGCACGCGCCACACACAGTTGCCGCGCGTCACGGCCAGGTAGAGCACGCGGCCGTCGGGCGACAGGGCCACGCCGTTGGGGCTGGGCACGTTGTGCAGCAGCAAGTCGAGCTGACCATTGGGCCGCAGGCGGTACAGGCGACCACTCGGGTCGTGCAGGCCACTTTGGCCCTGGTCGGTGAAGTAGAGGTTGCCTTCGGCGTCAAAGATCAGGTCATTCACGCCCTTGAAGCGCTCGCTGTTGCGGCGCTGCAGGTACGGGGTGACGGCACCCGTGGCCACGTCCAGCTGCATCAGTCCGTTCTTGTAATCGGTGATGAGCAGCGTGCCGGGCTTCAAGAACTTGAGACCGTTGGGCTCGCCGTCGTACTCGGCCACCAGCGCCCAGTCGCCCTGGGGGTTGATGCGAAAGACACGACCCCAGGGGATGTCGCTGACGTAGAGGTTGCCTGCGTCGTCGAACACCGGGCCCTCCAGGAACGAATCGGTGATGGTGCCGCCCCGGTTGGCGTCGGCCCAGTCGCTACGCTCACTGCGACGAAAGGGCTCGGGCATGGAGGTGAACAGGTCGAGATCGCGGACCTCAGGGGCTTGCAACAAAAACATGGTGGGGTCTTTCCAATGCGTTCAGGCGGCGGGAGCGGTATCGAAACCATACAGCCGCGCCGGGTTGTCGACCAGGATGCGGTCCATGGCCGCGTCGCTGCCAGCCCAGGCCTGCAGCAGATCCACCAGATCGGCATCGTTCACAGTGCCGGGCGCCTCGGTGGTGTGCGGCCAGTCGCTGCCCCACACCAGGCGATCCGGCGCGGCCTGCGCCAGGGCCTGGCCCAGCGGCAGGGTGTCGGCGTAGCTGGGGCCATGCACGGCCGAGCGCATGTAGGCGCCCGAGAGCTTGACCCAGGTGTTGCCACCATCGAGCAGGCCGCGCACCACGCCGTAGGCCTCTGCGGCCGGGCCTTCGGCGGGATCGATGCGGCCCAGGTGGTCGATGACCAGGGGCACGGGCAGGGTGTGCAATTGGGGGGCGAGCGCGATGAGTTGCTCCGGCTGCGCAAAGATCTGGATATGCCAGCCCGCACACGCCGGGTGCTCGGCCACCTTGCGCGCGAGCGTGGCCAGCATGGCGGGCGTGGTGGTGCCCCACGATTGGGGCGAGACGAAATTGACGCGCAGCCCGCGCACACGGCACGCAGCCAGGTGGCTCAGCTCTTCGGCACCCACGCCGTGGCCCACCACGGCCACACCGCGTGCAGCGTCGCCCAACTGGTCCAGCGCATCCAGGGTGCAGGCGTTGTCGGTGCCGTAGGTCGATGGCGTGACCACCACCGCGCGCGTGCTGCCCAGGCGCGCCTGCAGCTGCCGGTACACCGCCACAGGCGCCACCGGTGGCGTGCGCGGCCAGTGGGCTGACGGCGCAAAGCGCGGGTCAAAGATGTGCATGTGGCTGTCGCACGCGCCGGGCGGCAACTGGCGCTGCGGGCGGTTCAGGCCCACGGAATGCGGCACGGGCGTGGTCAGCGCTGGCAAAGGCATCAGTCAGTCCAGCTTGATATTGCCCTTCTTCACGACCTCGCCCCACTTCGCGTCTTCCTTCTTCAGGAAGGCGGCAAAGTCTGCGGGCGTGGAGCCGATGGGCTGGGCGCCCAGGTCGGCGAGGCGCTGCTTCACTTCGTCTTCTTTCAGCACCTCTTGCAGGGCCTGCTGCAGTTTGGTGGCCACGTCGGCTGGCACGCCCGCAGGCAGAAACACGCCGTTCCACTCATAGGCCTCGTAGCCGGGGATGGCCGCCTCGGCCACCGTGGGCACATCGGGCAGGCGCTTGGAACGCTCAGGCGCCGACACTGCCAGCGCACGCAGCTTGCCGCCCGCCACATGCGGGTAGGTGGCGGCCACGGTGCCGAACATGAAGTCCACCTGGCCGGCCATCACATCGGTGATGGCGGGGCCGCCGCTCTTGTAGGGCACATGCACCATGTCCAGGCCCAGCTTCTGGGCCATCAGCTCGGCCGCCAGGCGCTGCACCGTGCCGCTGCCGCCCGAAGCAAAGTTGATCTTGCCCGGCTGGGCCTTGGCCTTGGCAATCAGCTCGCCCACGTTTTTGTAGGGTGCATCGGCCTTCACGATAAGCACGTTGGGCGCCAGCAGCACCAGCGACAGCGGCTGCAGTGCGGTGCTGGCATACGGCATCTTGGGGAAAAGATGCGGGTTGATGGAGTAAGGCGTGGCGTCGTACAGCATGGTGTAGCCGTCTGCCGGGGCCTTGGCCACAAAGCTGGCGCCAATGGTGCCGCTGGCACCGGCCTTGTTGTCCACGATCACGCTGCCGCCGAGCTTGGCGCCCAGGCGGGTGGCCACCACACGGGCCACGGCATCGGCCGCGCCACCGGGGGCGTAGGGCACGACGATGGTGATGGGCCGCTCGGGGAAGGCGGCGTGGGCCACGCCAGCGGCCAGGGCGCAGGCGGCGATCAGGGGTTTGAGGAAGCGGAACATGGGGGTCTCCTTGGGTAGCATTCAATCAACAAGAGAAGGAAGGCGGTAGCGGTGTTTCACGTCGCACGGTGCATGCGCGGGCAGCCGTGCTAGGGCCGCCCCGCAGCACCGGCTGCGTCCCCCTTCCCGCTTTGCATCGCAAAGCGAGAGAAGGGGGAAGGCGCAACGCGCCTCAGGGGGTTGTCCGAGTCAATCTGCTTTGAGATCGAGCGCCTTGGCAATCTGGCTATACGTCGCAGCTTCTCGGGCCACACGGGTCGCAAAGGTATTGCCACACACCGATTCGGCATCCATCCCCAGGCCGCGCAGCTTTTCGGCGGCCGATTCGCTCTTGGCAAAGTCGGCGGCCGTGCGCTCCAGCGCCTGGGCGATGGGCTCGGGCACGCCTGCCGGGGCCAGCACGCCGTACCACACGTCGGCAGCGTAGTGGCCACCGCCCGCCTCGGCAAACGTGGGCACCTCGGGCACCAGGGCCGAGCGCTGGGGCGCGCCCACGGCCAGCGCGCGCAGCTTGCAGCTCTTGATCTGCGGCAGCACCGAGCCCAGGGTGGCGAAGGAGCTGTCGAGTTGCCCGCCCATCAGGTCCGTCACCACGGGCGCGGCGCCCTTGTAGGGGACGTGGTTGAGCTGCAGGCCCTGGGCGCGGGCAAAGATCTCGGTGGCAAAGTGGCCCGAGCTGCCCACCCCGGCCGTGCCTGCTGTCACGCGGCCGGGCTCGGCGCGGGCCTTGGCCTGGTAGTCGGCAAGCGTCTTCACCGGCAGGCCGGACGCAACCACCAGCACCGTGGGGCTGCCCGCCACCGTGCACAGGGGGCGAAAGGACTTCACCGCATCGAACTTGACGCGGCCCTGGTACAGCGCCGGAATCATGGTGTGGTTGGTGGCACCGAACAGCAGCGTGTATCCATCGGCCGGGGCGCTGGCCACGGCCTGGGCGGCAATGATGGTGCCCGCGCCGGGCTTGTTGTCGATGATGAAGGGCTGGCCCAGCGCCTTGCTGGCGTGGTCGGCAAACGCACGCGCCACCACGTCGGTGGGGCCACCGGCGGCAAAGCCCACCACCAGCTTCACGGGCTTGGTCGGATAGGCTGCTGCGCCCGTTTGCGCGCAGGCGGCGCCAGACGCTACTAAAACAATAGCTGCCAGCGCATGATTGACTAGCGCAAGAGGCCTATTTTTCTTGAAATTGCGTGCCATGGTCTGTTGTCTCCTGTGCGGCCGGGCACCCTGCCCGGCCATGTTCTTGGGGCAGGCCGGCGCTCAGGCGACGGCTACTGCATGCGGTGCACGTGCCAGCACGGCCAGCAGGTTCTGGGCGGCGCCCACGCCCATGTTCACGTAGGCATCGCTCGTCACGCCGCCAATGTGGGGGCTGAGGATGAAGTGCTTCTCGCCCTGGAAGGGGTGGCCCGCCGTCATCGGCTCCACCGCAAAGCTGTCGAGCCCGACCGCCATGACCTGGCCTGAGCGTACGGCGGCCAGCAGATCGGCCTCGTCGATCAGGCCACCACGTGCCGTGTTCACCACAATCACGCCGCGCTTGCATTGCGCCAGCGTGGCGGCGTTCAGCAGGTTGCGGTTGTCGTCGGTCAGCGGGCAGTGCAAAGACACGGCATCGGATTCGCGCCAGATCGTCTCCAGGTCCACCGCCTGCACATAGGCGGGCAGGGCCTTGGCAAACGGATCGAAGCCAATCACGCGCATGCCCAGAGCGTCGGCCATCTTGGCAAAGCGCAGGCCAATCGCACCCAGGCCCACCAGGCCCACGGTGCGGCCGCCCAGTTCCAGGCTCTTGTGCGTGGCCTTGTCCCAGTGGCCAGCGTGCATGCGCGCATCCAATGCCACCACGGATTTGGCACAGGCCAGCAGCAGGGCCAGGGCCTGCTCGGCCACGGCGGCGGCGTTGGCGCCCACTGCGGCCACCACCTCAATGCCACGGGCCTTGGCAGCCACCTTGTCGATGGTGTCGGTGCCGCTGCCGTGCTTGGAGATGACTTTGAGCGCGGGGGCCGCGTCCATCACCGCAGCGCCCACCTTGCCGTAGCGCACGATGATGGCCACGGGGTTGTGCGCGCGGCACAGGGCCACCATGTCCTCTTCCGTCGGCGTCTTGCCTGCATAGACGATCTCGTAGCCTGTGAGCAGGTCGAGGGCTTGTTGCGCCAGGTCGGCGCCGGTCACGATGATGACGGGGTGGGTAGCGTTGCTCACAGCGATTCCCCTTCCTTCAGCACGCCCGCAGCGCGCAGGGCGGCAGGCAGCCATTTCGATGCGGTGTCGCCACGGGCGATGGCTTCGATGCGGGCGGCTTCGTCGGCCACCTTCTTGTCGGCCAGTGCCAGCATGGCGGGGGCTTTTTCGCGCTCGATGACGACCACGCCATCGGCATCGCCCACCACCAGGTCACCCGGGTTGACCACCGCGCCACCGGCGCTGATGGGGTGGTTGATGCGGCCGGGCACGTACTTGGTGGGCCCTGCAGGGTTGAAGCCCGCGCTGAACACGGGGAAGTCCAGCTCCAGAATTTCCAGCTTGTCGCGGATGGAGGCGTCCACGATCACACCCGCCAGGCCGCGCTTCTTGCAGGCGCTGAGCATCAGAGTGCCCATCAGCGCCGCCGTCTGGTCGCCCTTGCCGTCAATCACCAGCACATCACCCGGCTGGGCCAGGGCGATGGCGGCGTGGATCATGAGGTTGTCGCCGGGGCGCACTTCCACGGTGAAGGCGGGGCCAGCCACCTTCATGGACTGGTGCACAGGCGCCACGCGGCCATGCATGGTGCCGCGGCGACCTGCCACGTCGGCCAGGATGGCGGCTTGGTAGGTGGCGGCTTGGGCCACGACGTCGCCGCTCACGCGGTCGATGGTGCGGATAATTTCAGGGAGTTGGCTCATGGGACGGTCCGGTTGAACGATGGAATGAAGAAAGGAAATAAGAGAACTGCGGTGGTCAGTCGGCTTTGATGCCACCGTCTTTGATCACCTTGGCCCACTTGGCAGAGTCGGCCTTTTGCAGTTCACCCAGCTGCTGGGGCGTGCCGCCCACCAGCGTCACGCCCAGCTTGTCGGCCAGGGCGATGAGGGCGGGGTCTTTCAGCGTGGCGGCAATCTCGCGGTTCAGGCGCTGCACGATGGCGGCGGGCGTCTTGGCGGGCGCAAACACGGCCTGCCACTGCTCCACCACAAAGTCCTTGAGCCCCGCCTCGCCCATGGTGGGCACGGCAGGCAGGGCCTTGAGGCGCTGGGCCGACGTGACGGCCAGGGCGCGCAACTTGCCCGACTGCACATGCGGCAGTGCAGCGGCTGCGGGAGCAAACATGAACTGCACCTGCTCGGCCAGCGTGTCTTGCAGCGCGGGGGTGTCGCCCTTGTAGGGCACATGGATGAAGCGCGCGCCGGTTTGCTGCTGCAGCAGCTCGCCCTGCATTTGCAAAATGGTGCCGTTGCCGCCCGAGGCAAACGCCAGCTTGCCCGGCTGGGCCTTAGCGGCGGCCAGCAGGTCCGCCACCGTCTTGAACGGCTGGTTGGCGCCCACCACCAGGATGTGCGGAATGGTGCCCACGGTGATCACGGGCTCGAACGCCGTGATGTGGTCGTAGGGCAGCTTGGCCATCAGGTGTGGCGCAATGGCCTGCGGGCCGATGGAGGTGCCCAGCAGCGTGAGCCCGTCGGGCGCCGCCTTGGCCACGTAGGCCGCGCCAATGGTGCCCGTGGCCCCGGCCTTGTTGTCCACGATGACGTTGGTGGACAGGGCCGCGCCCAGCTTGAGGGCGATGTTGCGGCCCAGCACATCGGTGCTGCCACCGGCGGGGTACGGCACCACCCAGGTGATGAGCTTGCCCGCAGGCCAATCGTTTTGCGCCCAGGCGGGCAGCCCCATCCCCACACCAGCGCCTGCCAGGGCCAGGGTGGTCAGCAGGTGGCGGCGCTGCGCGCCGTGCGTGGAAAGGGAAGATACCAAAGAGGTCATGGTGCAAGGCCCTCAGACAGGGGTGGGGGATGAAGAAGTCGAGACCGGCGAGAAGCCGTAGAGCGCGGCAGGGTTGGTGACCAGCACGCGGCGCAGGGCATCCGCACCGGCCTCATCGCACCAGCGCGCCAGGGTGTCGATTTGCAATGCGTCGTCCGGCACGGGGTGCAGGCCAGCGCTGGCGGTGGCGGTGGCGTGGGGCCAGTCGCTGCCCCACAGCACGCGCTCTGGTGCGGCACGCAGGTAGCTGACGGCCAGTGCATCGAGCGCCAGGTCGTCCACCGCATGGGTGGCGCTGACGATGTAGCCGCCCGAAAGCTTGACCCAGGCCCTGCCCTCGCCCAGCAGCTGCAGCAGCAGTGCGTGGGCCGGGTGCGTCCCGGCTTGCTCGGGTGCGATGCGGCCCAGGTGGTCGAACACCAGGGGCACGGGCACGCTGTGCAGCACGTCGCCCAAGCTAGCCAGCACATCGGGCGCCATCAGCAATTGCAAATGCCAGCCCCAGGGCGCAATGCGCCGGGCCAAGGGCAAGATGGCATCCACCGAGCCGGTGACGCCCAGCGACAGGTTCAGCCGCACGCCGCGCACCCCCGCGTAATGCAGGGCTTGCAGCTGGGCAACGCTCTCGCTGCCATCGATCACGGCCACACCCCGGGCCTGCTCGCCCAATGCGGCCAGGCCCTGCAGCATGCAGCGGTTGTCCGCACCGTAGGTGGACGGCGTGACCAGCACCGTGCGCTCGGTGCCCAGGCGCTGCTGCAGCGCGCAGTAGTCGCTGGCCGACGCATCGGGCGGCAGCAATTTGGCACCGGGCGCCGCGGGAAAGCGCTGGTCGTACACATGCACATGGCAGTCGCAGGCCCCCGCAGGCAGCGCGGTGCGGGGCGCCGCCGTTCCCTGCGAGAACGGTACGGGCGTGGCAAGGCAATCGCGGGTCATGGCGATGGGCAGTCAGCGGGGGATGAACGTGGCGGCTCGATCAGTCCAGGCTGGCGCCAGAGTCCTTCACGATCTTGGACCAGCGGGGCACTTCGGTGCGCAGCAGTGCCGCAAACTGCTCAGACGTGCCCCCGAGGATGTCGCCGCCTTCAGAGCGCAGCTTGTCCGCCACGTCCGGTTGCTTGAGGGCCTGGTTGATGGCCTTGTTCAGCTGCGCCACGATGGCCGCGGGCGTACCGGCTGGGGCCAGCACACCGAACCAAGTCACGGCCTCAAAGCCCTTGAACCCGGACTCCGCCAGCGTGGGCACATCCGACAGCTGCGCGGAGCGCTGGGCGGAGGTGATGGCTATGACCTTGAGCTTGCCATTGCGCACATGGCCCAGCAGCGTGGGCACGGACGACATGTACAGATCAATCTGCCCGCCCATCAGGTCCGTCATGGCCTGGGCCGCGCCCTTGTAAGGGATGTGGCGCAACTGGATGCCAGCAGCGTTCTCTGCCAGCTCCCCGGCCAGATGGGCCACGGTGCCGTTGCCCGAATAGCCCAGTGTCAGGGCATCAGGCTTGCCCTTGGAGGCAGCCACCACATCAGCAAAGGTCTTGAAGCGCGAATTGACCGGCACCGCCATCACGATGGGCGAGGACGACACCAACGCCACCGGCGCCAAGTCCTTGAGCGGGTCGTAGGGCAGCTTCTTGTACAGCGTGGGGTTGATGGCGAGGTTGCTGGTCTGCCCCATCACCAGCGTGTAGCCGTCAGGGTCGGCCTTGGCCACAGCGTCCACCCCCAGGTTGCCACCGGCGCCGGGGCGGTTGTCCACGATCACGCTCCACTTGTTCTGGTCGGCCATCTTCTGCGCCACGGCGCGGGCGATCATGTCGGTGCCCCCGCCGGGGGGGAACGGAACAATCAGGCGGATGGGCTTGGCAGGGTAGGCGGTTTGCGCCTGCACGGCGCCGTGGGGCATGGCCACGGCGGCAAGGCCCAGGAAAGCGGCGCACAGGCGCGCACTCAAAGAACGTGAAAGCGATGAAAAAGCGGTCATGGATTTGTCTCCGTTATGGTGGTTCGTCACGCCGGTCTGCAAGGGCCTGTTCGGGCCTGGCGCCGTGGTGTGCGAATGTACGCACGCGTTTCAACCCATACAATGCAGTTGCACACAATGAAACGAATTGCGCCATGAGCAACCCACACTCGTCGCCCGCGCGCCCTGCCCCGCGCAAGGCCACCCAGCCAAATGCCACCACTGCCGGGGCCGATAAAAGCGCAGACGGGCCGACCGATGCGGCGACCAAGGACACCGGTGGCGTGATCGCCGTGACGCGTGCGCTGCAAGTGCTGGAGGCCTTTGCGCTGGGCGAGTCCAGCCTGTCCCTGGCAGAGCTGAGCCGCCGCTGCAGCCTTCACAAGACCACAGTGCTGCGCCTGGCCCGCACGCTGGCGCAGTCCGGGTTCATGGTGCAGCGCGAAGATGGCGACTGGCGCCTGGGTCCGGCAGCAGGCTGGCTGGGTGCGCGCTACCAGGCAGGCTTTGACGTGCAGAACGTGCTGGAGCCCGCGCTGCGTGAACTGACCCTTGCCACCGGCGAAAGCGCTGCGTTTTACGTGCGTGAAGGCAATGTACGCACCTGCCTTGTCCGTGTGGAAGGCCCGCAGGCGCTGCGCCACCACGCCCGCATGGGCGAAGGACTGCCGCTGGACAAGGGCTCGCCGGGCCGCGTGATCCTGGCGTTTTCGGGCGAGCCGGGCAAAGCCTATGAAGATATCCGCAAGAAGGGCTACCACTGGTCCATTGGTGAACGGGAACAGGGCGTGGCCACCGTGTCGGCGCCAGTATTTGGCATGCACTGGCGGCTCATGGGCTCGGTGTGCATCTCAGGCCCGGCCTCGCGTTTGCCCGCCGAAAAGCTCGAAGCGCTGGCGCACACCGTGGTCGCTGCAGCGACACAGTTGTCCTACGCACTGGCAGGGAGTTCGGCCGCGCCGACCCATGCCCCCGTGCGGGCGACGCAATGGCATCCCTGATACTTGCATCCGTTATCCACCCCACACAAAAAACCGAGGAGACTGCCGTGAGCCGCTACCCCTTCCCCGACCTGAATACCCTGCCCGAGGACATCCGCGCGCGGATTCTTGAAGTGCAGGAGAAGGCGGGATTCATCCCCAACGTATTCCTCGCGTTTGCCCGCCGACCAGCAGAATGGCGTGCATTCTTTGCGTACCACGACGCGCTCATGCTCAAGGAAGAAGGCAGCCTGACCAAGGGCGAGCGCGAGATGATCGTCACCACCACCAGCGCGGCCAATCAGTGCCTGTATTGCGTGGTGGCGCATGGCGCGATCCTGCGCATCTACGAGAAGAAGCCGCTCATCGCCGACCAGGTGGCGGTGAACTACCGCAAGGCGGACATCAGCCCCCGGGAGCGGGCCATGCTCGACTTCGCCATGAAGGTGTGCCAGAACGCCCACGAGATCGACGACGCCGATTTCGAGGCCCTGCACCCCCATGGTTTCGATGACGAGGACATCTGGGACATCGCCGCCATCACGGCATTCTTTGGCCTGTCCAACCGCATGGCCAGCTTTGCGGGCATGCAGCCCAACCCAGAGTTCTATCTGATGGGCCGTGTGCCCAAGGCCAAGCCTGCGGCCTGATCCAAACCATGCGCTCCGCACGAACGATCTGGCTTTGGGTGCTGGCCGCCCCTGCGGTACAGGCCGCAGGGTTTGGGCCACCGGAGGGCACGCTGCCCCTTCACCCTTTGACTGTGGCCGTGCCCGCTGGCGCGCTGTCGCCGTTGCGGTCCGCCTCGCTCTTCCGCGAAGAGTCCAGCGCCGGAGTGGCGCCCACGTACTACCTGGGTGCCGGAGTGGCCGGCTCGCGCCTGCAAATCCCTGACTCGCCGGGCGCTACGGCGTGGCAGGTGGTGCCCACGGCGGCTTGCGCGCGCCTGGAGCCCGTGCCCCCCGCACTGCTGCACACCCCATCCGTGCAGGCAGTGCTGGTGCAACAGAATCCGCTGCCCATAGAGTGCGCTGCGGCCTTCGAGGGGAGCTGTACCAGCCGTGACGACAAACTGCGCATCACCACGACCTTCGAGGGCCGGCGCCGCGCGGCGCGCGTGGGTGGCGGCTTTTTCGGCACCGAAGGCACCATAGACACCACCTTCTACACGGGTGTGCGCACCCTCAGCATCGAACACCTGCCCAGCCGTCTTGTGCTGCGCATGCAAGAACGCCTGAACAACAGCAACGGCTACAGCGCACCGCAGACAGCCATCCGGTATTTGCCAGAGCTGCAGCGCCTTTTGCTGCTGGGCGCCTCAGAGGCACAGGGCATGCCTCTGGCGCAATGTGTTGCCCTGCCCCCACGATAAAGGCTGTCCCACTGCGACTCAATGGACCGATACCCGCGCGATACCCGCGCGATGCCCCGCGTGACCTCAGGACCTCAGGCCGGCAAGTCTGTATCGGTCTCGCGCACCCAGGGCTGCTGCGCCCGCCACTGGTCCAGCCAGCCCGGTACCTGCTGCGCGGGCATGGGCCGCGCAATGCCATAGCCCTGGCCCAGCACACAGCCCATGGCCAGCAGCGTGCGGCCGTGGTCCACGGTCTCCACACCTTCGGCAATCACCTTGCGGTTGAACGCTTTGGACAGGCCCACCACACCCTGCACAATGGCCAGGTCGTCGCGGTCTTCAAGCATGTCGCGCACAAAGCTCTGGTCGATCTTGAGCAGCTCTGCAGGCAGCTTTTTCAGGTAGGTCAGCGACGAATAACCGGTCCCAAAATCGTCCAGAGCAAACCGCACGCCCAGTTCGGCGCATGCGTGCATCAGGCCAGATACCTGGGCCATGTCCTGCAACGCGCTGGTCTCCACAATCTCCAGCTCCAGCGCCGACGAAGGCACCGAGGGATGCGCGGCCAGTGCCTGGCGCAGCTTGTGCACAAAGTCCTCTTGCTGGAGCTGCTTGGAGAACACGTTGACGCTGACCGGCATGCGCAGCCCCACCGCCAGCCACTGCGCCATTTGCGACAGGGCCATGTCCAGCACCCGCTCGCCAATCGCAATCGCCATATCGTGGTCTTCAATCACCGGCAGGAACTGGCTCGGGGCCAGCAGGCCCCGCTGCGGATGCAACCAGCGGACCAGCGCCTCCATTCCCACCACCTCACCTGTCCGCATGTTGACCTGGGGCTGGTAGTACAGCACCAGCTCCCGCTGAGCGATGGCGGTGGCAATCTGCTCCAGGCTTTCGCGCTTGATCCGGATGGCTGCATCGCTGGCCACATCAAACAGGTGGAACCGATTCTTGCCCGCCTGCTTGGCCAGATACATGGCCTGGTCGGCATGGCGGATGAGCTGCTCCGAACTGGAACCATCCTGCGGGTAGATGGTGACGCCGATGCTGGCAGACACCTGCAGGGATTGCCCGCTTACCAGCAACGGCTCGGCCGCCACCTGCAACAGCCGCAACAGCAGGGGCTCGCAGTCCTGCTCGGCCGTCAGGTCGGTCATGACGGCCACAAACTCGTCCCCACCAATACGCGCCAGCGTGTCGCCATCGCGCAGCGCAGACCGCAGACGCTTGGCAATCGCCACCAGAAACTCGTCGCCCGCCGCATGGCCATACCGGTCGTTGATGTCCTTGAAACCATCCAGATCCAGAAACGCCACAGCCAGCGACTTGTTGCGACGCACACAGTGCGCCATGGCCTGCTGAAGCCGGTCGGCGAGCAGAACGCGGTTGGGCAGGTGCGTCAGCATGTCAAAGTGCGCCACCTCGGCCAGCTGCTCGTTGATGCGGCGCATCTGCGCATTGGCAGCCTCCAGCTCGGCCTGGCTGCGCAGGCGCTCCGTGATGTCGCGAACGATCATGCTGCTGTATTGGCGGCCTTCACTGTCGCCATAAATGCTGGAGCTGATCTCGGCGGTGAAGTGGCTGCCATCACCCCGGACCATGGTCAGCAGGCCGGCCGCCTGCCCCCTCTGCTGGCGCTGTACCAGCAGCTCCTGCAACCGGGGGTCGGCAGGGTCGGCCAGCCCCATGCGCCCCCGGGCGATGATTTGTGCCTCGCTCAAGTCAAACAGCCGGCAAGCCGCCTGGTTCACGGCCAGCACGGTGCCATCGGGCGAGGTCAGCAACACTGCGTCCATGCTGTTGTCAAACAGCGCCTGGAACTTGAGTTCGCGGTCCTGGAGTTGCGACGTCAGCTTGCGCCGCATGGTGATGTCGACAAAGGTCACCACGATCTTGTCGAGCTGTCCATCGGTGGTGAACCACGGGTCGGCCCGGCTCAGCACCCAGCAGATGCCTGCATCCTTGCCACGGACGATGCCTCCCACCACCCCGTTGACAGGTTCACGGGTCGCAAGCACCCGGGAGGCGGGGTAGTCGGAAACCGGCATGACGGCCCCCTGCTCGTTCACGAAGGACCAGGCCGGGTCGATCAGTTGCTTGCCGGTCATCTGCTCAAAACTCAGCCCCAGCAGGTTACTGGCCTCGGCGTTGCATCGCACCACAGCGCCCGTCGCATCGTGGATGACCAGACCCGTCATCAGGTTGTCGATGAGGGAGCGCTGCTCGGTCTCGCTCTCACGCAGCACCCTTTCCACCGCCAGCCGCTGCTGCTCGGCTTCGTGCTCGCGGCGAGCGAGGCGCAGCGACACGAGCTTGATAAACACCAGCAACAGCGCCGTGAGCGCCAGGGGAGTGTCGATGCTGCGGGCCCAGACCTGAAAGAACCGACTCTCGGGCTGCCCGACAAAGACGGTCGCAGGGAGCCTGTCGAGCCGGTGGAACAGGTTGATAAAGTTCTGCCCCTTCAACAGCGCATTGGGTCCCTCGACCCGCCCTTGCAGGGGGAACTGGTGCTGCGCGAGATACCGTACCAGCACCCCGTCCCGACGCATGCCATACACCTCGTCCTTGGTGACCGTGGCGGGCACCGGAAAGCGGGTCATCAGGTAGCCGTCATCGCGCAGCACACCCACTGTGAGCTGCTGCACCAGCGGCGCGTCTTTCCAGAGCGACTCCAGAAAATCGACCGGAAACACATCTGTCAGCACCGCCCGGGGCTTGCCTTGCGCATCCCGCAGCACATAACGCAGCGTGAACACCCAGTCCTGGCTCTGCGCGTCGCGCTGGGGTCGTCCCAGGTAGATGTCGTGCTGGTCCTTAGTGTCCCGCGCAAAGTCTTGAAAGCCGGATTGATCCACCAGGCCGGGTTGGCCGTTCCTGTCCGCCGCATGGGACGAGGCCAGCACCTTGCCGTTCATTTCGCTCAGGGATATCTCGCTGACTTCGGGGCGGTGCTTGCGGTAGTCCGTCAGCAGTTGCTGTGCCAGCGCCAGGTTGTCGATACCACCGGGCGAGATGGCGATGGTTTCTGCCAGGCTGAACAGGCCAGCGCGTTTGGAGAGAAAGAAGGTGTCCAGCGTCCGCGTCAGCAGCACCAGGTTGGACTGCATGTGCTCCTCTTCACGGTCCTTGACCTGCCTCCATTCGTCAAAGGCGTACAGGCCAAACATGAAGAGAACCGACGCGATGACCAGATTGGTCACCTTGTTGATGCTGCTGGCAGCCGCGCTTGCTGGGATGGTTGAATTCATTCAGAAAGCACAAAGCAGCACGTCGGTGCGGTGTTGGAAGTCCCCTCCCCGGCTCTATTCGTTTTCTTCTATCGTTGACGAAGTCATCCTAACAGGTAACAAAAAGAACAGGAGGTTGAATGAGAAGGCGCGGTATGGGGTCGGCGGTATGGGCACAGTGCTCCGCGCCTGGGTGCCTGTGGAGCCGTATTCACTGGCTACCGCAGGGCCACCAGCAGAGGGAAGAAGTGGCACGGGTGCTGGGTGCTGGCAGAGGCTTGCCTTCCACCGTGCCGTCAGACCACCGGTGCAAATCGCCCTAACACTATCTTTTTAATAGCAATCAAGGCATTTATCACGTGCGCTACCGGCCGAATAGTCCAAAAAATGAGCCACCAGCCCCCGCCACAGGGCTCAAGTGACAGGACGGACGGTCAGCCGGCAGTCACCAGCGTCCGCATCCAGTCCGGCAGCGGGGCGGCCTTCTGCTGCGGAAAGTCCACCCAGATCGTCGTAGCACCGCCGGCCGCACAGATCACGCCCGGCTGGTCCACGCGCTCCATCGTGCCCCAGGTCTCGAACGTGGTGCGGCCCGGGTCGCTCACGTAGAGCTTGAGCAACACGTCGGCCGGGTATTCGAGCTGCTTGTAGAAATTGCAGAACGCATTGACGATGACGGGCCCCTGTCCGCGCGGGTCGGGGTTGCAGCCCACCGACACCATCCACTCGATGCGCGCGGTTTCCAGGTAGCGGAAGTACACGGTGTTGTTGACATGGCCCATCGCATCCATGTCGCCCCAGCGCACCGGGAACCGCATCTCAAAGACCAGCTTCTTGACCTCAGGGATTTCGATCTTCATACCCGCTCGTGCCCCAGGGATCAGACCGCGAAGCCGTCGTCGGCTGCGATCACCGCGCCATTCACAAAATGGCTCTGGTCACTGGCCAGCATCACCAGCAGCGCATCCAGGTCCTGCGGCTGGCCCACGCGCTTGCGCGGCAGCATGTCCATGAGCTTCTTGCCCTGCTCGGTCTGCCAGTGGTGGTGGTTGATTTCCGTGTCGATGTAGCCGGGGCAGATCGCATTCACGTTGATGCCGAACCGGCCCCACTCCAGGGCCATCGCCCGGGTCATCTGCACCACAGCTGCCTTGCTCATGCAATAGGCGCCGATCTGCGGCAGCACCTTCAGGCCCGCCATCGAAGCGATATTGATGATGCGACCGCCGGTGAAGCTGCCCGGCGCTGCACCGCGGGAGCGGGCCAGCATGCGCTTGCCCACCTCTTGCGCCACAAAGAAGGCGCCCTTCACATTGGTGTCGAAGATGAAGTCATAGTCCTCGGGCGTCACGTCCTGGATGCGCTGCGTGGTGCTCACGCCCGAGTTGTTGACCAGTATGTCGATGGACCCCATTTCGGTCTCGGCATGGGCCACGGCGGCCTTGATGGAGTCGTGGTCGGTCACGTCCAGCTCGATCACATGGGCGTCACCGCCCTCGCCTTCGATGCGCGCGCGCAGCTCCTTGAGTTTTTCCACCCGGCGGCTGGCCAGCACGACGCCTGCGCCAGCGCGGGCCAGGGTGCGGGCAAACTGCGCGCCCAGGCCGCTGGACGCGCCCGTGATGAAGGCCACGCGGCCGGACAAGTCGATGCTGTATGCCATTTAGAGTCTCCCTACTGATCAAAATAGAACGGTCGTTCGATTGTCTATATTCCGTGAATACAATCAGTCGCCAGACAGACAGGGCGCGGTCGGCGCTCTGTAGAAAATAATCCATTATCAAACGCCCGACGAGAAGCCCATGACCAACGAAGAAATCCTCGCCCAATACGGCCCCCGCGAATCCATGGAATACGACGTGGTGGTCGTTGGCGGCGGCCCTGGCGGCCTTGCCACTGCGATCCGCCTGAAGCAACTGGCGGCCGAAAAAGGCCAGGACGTCTCGGTGGTGGTGCTCGAAAAAGGCTCCGAACCCGGTGCACACATCCTGTCGGGCGCCATCATGGACCCCAAGGCCCTCACCGAGCTGATCCCCGACTGGAAAAAGCGCGGCGCGCCCCTGAACCAGCCCGTCACCGACGACGCCTACATCTTCCTGTCTGAAAAATCGGGCTTTCGTGTGCCCAACATGTTCCTGCCGCCGTTTGCGCAGAACCATGGCAACTACATCATCAGCCTGGGCAACCTGACCAAGTGGCTGGGCGAACAGGCCGAAGCTCTGGGCGTGGAAATCTTCCCCGGCTTTACGGCCGCTGAAGTGCTCTACAACGACAACGGCTCCGTCAAGGGCGTGGCCACCGGCAACATGGGCATTGGCAAGGATGGCGAGCCCACCGAAAACTTCCAGCTCGGCATGGAACTGCTGGGCAAATACACCGTGTTTGCCGAAGGCGCACGCGGCCACCTGGGCAAGCAGCTGATCGCCAAGTACCAGCTCGACAAGGACCGCGACCCGCAGAGCTTTGGCATTGGCGTGAAGGAACTCTGGGAAATCGACCCCAAGAAGCACCAGCCCGGGTTTGTGATGCACACCGCTGGCTGGCCCATGGAGAACGACACCTACGGCGGCGCCTTCCTGTACCACCTGGAGGGCAACAAGGTGGCGCTGGGCTTCGTCACGGGGCTGGGTTATGCCAACCCCTACCTGAGCCCGTTCGAGGAGTTCCAGCGCTGGAAGACACACCCCAACGTCCGCTACTACTTCGAAAATGAGAAGGGCGAGATCACGGCCAAGCGCCTGTCCTACGGTGCACGTGCCATCAACGCCAGCGGCATCAACGCCCTGCCCAAGACCGTGTTCCCAGGCGGCGCCCTGGTGGGCTGCAATGCGGGCTACCTGAACGTCGGTCGCATCAAGGGCAGCCACGCCGCCATCAAGACCGGCATGCTGGCCGCCGAAGCCGCCTACGACGCCGTGGTGGCAGGCCGCCAGCACGACGAGCTGACCGCCTACCCCGAAGCCTTCGAAAAGAGCTGGCTGCACACCGAGCTGAACAAGGACCGCAACTTCAAGAACTGGTTCAAGTACGGCCTGACCACGGCCACGCTGATGAACGGTTTCGAGCAGTTCGTGCTGCGCGGCCACATCCCCTGGACGCTGCACCGCGACAAGCCCGACCACGCGTACCTGAAGCCCGCCGCCGAGTGCAAGCCCATCGTCTATCCCAAGCCCGATGGCAAGCTCACGTTTGACCGCCTCTCCAGCGTGTTCATCAGCAACACGAACCACGAAGAGAACCAGCCCGCCCACCTCACGCTCAAGGACCCGAGCGTGCCGGTCAACATCAACCTGGCCAAATACGCCGGCCCCGAGGCGCGCTATTGCCCGGCGGGCGTGTACGAGTTTGTGCCCGACACGACCAAGGGAGGTGATGCCCAGCGCCTGCAGATCAATGCGCAGAACTGCGTGCACTGCAAGACCTGCGACATCAAGGACCCCACACAGAACATCGTGTGGGTCACGCCGGAAGGCGGCGGTGGCCCGAACTACGCGGGCATGTAAGCTTCTTCAAAATTCATAGCGCCTTGCGCTTGAAGGGCCTGCACCGCAGGCCCTCTTTTATGGAGATCAGCCCGATCTACAGCGAAACGTCCGTCACGCGGCGGCGCGCGTGAGTTGAAACTGTCCCATCGCACCCGCCAGCCGGTTGGCCTGGTCCTTGAGGCTCTGTGCCGCTGCGGCGCCCTGCTCCACCAACGCGGCGTTCTGCTGTGTCATGTGGTCGAGTTGGTCCACCGCCTGGCTCACCTGGCCGATCTGCGTGCTCTGCTCGCTGCTGGCCTCGTTGATCTCGGACATCAGCGTGGTCACACGCTCTACGCTTTGCACGATGTCGCCCATCGTGGAACCTGCGGTCACCACCAGCCGGGCGCCGTCACTCACCTTGTCCACGCTGGTGGAGATCAGCGCCTTGATCTCGCGCGCCGCATTGGCGCTGCGCCCGGCCAGGCCCCGCACCTCGCTGGCCACCACGGCAAAGCCGCGCCCCTGCTCACCCGCACGCGCTGCCTCCACAGCCGCATTGAGCGCGAGGATGTTGGTCTGGAACGCAATGCCATCGATGATGCCCACGATGTCGGCGATCTTCTTGCTGCTAGCATTGATCTCCTCCATGGTCTTGACCACCTGGTGGACCACTTCGCCCCCCTTGCTGGCCACCTCGGTGGCGTTGAGCGCCAGCGCGTTGGCCTGGCGAGTGCTGTCGGCATTGGCCGCCACCATCTGCGCCAGCTGGGCAATGCTGGCCGCGGTCTGCTGCAGGTTGCTGGCCGCGTGCTCGGTGCGCATGCTCAGGTCGGTGTTGCCCGCGGCCACTTCGGAGCTGGCCACATGGATGGATTCGCCCGAGTCACGCACCTCGGTCACCACGTAGTGCAGCGACTCGACCATCTTGTCCAGCGCCGTGAGCAACTGGCCGATCTCGTCGGTACGCTGGGTTTGCATACGCACTGTGAGGTCGCCCCGCGCCACCACAGCGGCCGCCTCGGAGGCCTGGCGCAGCGGCAGCACGATGGAGCGCCGCAGCAGCCAGCCAAACAGCGCCGACAGCGCCACCACCACCAGCACGGCCACGGCGCTGACCCATTGCGCACGGGACGCGTCGGCAATCATGCTGTCGCCCGCCTTCAGGGAGGACTGTTCGGACGCTGCAAGCAACTGGTCGATGGACCGCAGGTATTGGGTCAACGCGGCGGCGTGCTCCTGCAGCTCTTTCTGGCTGATGATCTTGGCTTCCAGGGCGTTTTGCACCAGTGCGTCCCGCAGCGCGGCATATTTCTGGCGTTCGGCCTGGGCCTGTGCCCACAGCGGCCTCGCGCTCTCGCTGGAAGACGCCTTGGTCAGCGCTTCATCAATGCGCTTGCGCATGGCGTCTTCGGCGGCGATCTGATTGCGCATTTCGGCCACCAGGGGGAACACATCGGACGACAACGTGGCCCGCAATGCAATCTGGCCGATATAGACCGACTGGGTTTTCCAGTCGCGCACGGTGCGTTCGATGGGCAATTGCTCCGTGGTCAGCAACGTGGCCTGACGGCTCGTGTCCTGCCCTGTGAGCCAGGTGGTGGCCCCCAGCAGCGCCACCGCAAAGCCCAGAATGCCAAAGCTGGCCGCCAGCTTTTGCCCCACGCTCAGAGTCCGGCGGTGCCGCGCAGGTGCAGGGCTCTGAGCGGCAGCGTCTGGCACGGCACGGCTGAACTCCGCGTCGGCCGGTGCGGCGGAGAAGGCGGCGCCGCCAGGCGCCCCGGAAGTGGCGGGCAAATAGTTCATGAGCGTTCTCCTGTTTCATTTCCCGCACCGTGCGGGGGTCGAAGCCGGTGGTGGCCAGCGCCGTGCACCGTGCGCCCCCAAAGGCTCACAGCACACAACACCTGCCCCACCGGGGTCAGCGGGCCATCACGTCAGGACGTGACACATTCGCCAAAGCCGCCACCGCCGGGGGTGGCGATCTCGAACACATCGCCAGGCTCCATCAGCGCTGCGCCAATGTGGCCCAGCTCCTCCACCTGGCCGTTGGCACGCAGCACGCGGTTGGCACCAGGCCTGCCGGGCTGGCCGCCCGCCATGCCAAAGGCCGGGTTCAGTCGCCCGTTGGACAGGATGCTGGCCGTCATCGCCTCCAGGAAACGCACGCGCCGCACACCGCCGTCCCCGCCTGCCCAGCGGCCAGCACCGCCCGAGCCGCGCTGGATCTCGTAGCTGTCGAGCACCACGGGGAAGCGGAACTCCAGCACCTCGGGGTCGGTCAGGCGCGAGTTGGTCATGTGGGTCTGGACCACGCTGGTGCCGTCAAAGCCGCGCACCGCCCGGCCCGAGGCGTCCAGCACCGCGCCCGCACCGCTGCCACCGGCAATGGTTTCGTAGTACTGGTACTGCGCATTGCCGAAGGTGAAGTTGTTCATGGTGGGCTGGCTACCCGCCATCACGCCCAGGGCGCCAAACAGCGCATTGGTGATGCAGGTGGAGGTCTCCACATTGCCTGCCACCACCGAGGCCGGCGGGTTGGGGTTGAGCATGGAGCCTTGCGGAATGATCACCTGCAGGGGCTTGAGGCAACCGGCGTTGAGCGGAATGTCATCGTCCACCAGCGTGCGGAACACATACAGCACGGCCGCCATGCACACGGCACGGGGGGCGTTGAAGTTGTTCATCTGCTGCGGACTGGTGCCTGCAAAGTCGATGACCGCACTGCGCTCGGCCACATTGACCTTGACCGACACGCTGATCTGCGCGCCGTTGTCCAGCGGCAGGGTGAAGCTGCCGTCCTTGAGCTGCGTGATCACACGGCGCACGGACTCTTCGGCGTTGTCCTGCACATGGCGCATGTAGGCCTGCACGACATCTAGGCCAAACTGGTCCACCATCTTCGACAGTTCTTGCACGCCCTTCTCGTTCGCAGCGATCTGTGCGCGCAGGTCGGCCAGGTTTTGCTGCGGGTTGCGGCTGGGGTATGGCGTGGTGCCGCCGCCCGTGGCCAGCAGGGTGCGCACCTCCTCTTCCAGAAAGATGCCCCGGTCCACCAGCTTCACGTTGTTGATCTGCACACCTTCTTCATCAATGCGCGTGGAGAACGGTGGCATGGAGCCCGGCGTGGTGCCGCCAATGTCCGCGTGGTGGCCCCGGCTTCCCACATAAAACGTGGGCTCGTTGCCCTCGGCCACATACACCGGGGTGATCACTGTCACATCGGGCAGGTGGGTGCCACCGTGGTACGGGTCGTTGAGCATGTACACATCGCCCGGGTGCATCTTGCCCGCGTTCTCGCGGATCACGGTCTTGATACTCTCGCCCATTGACCCAAGGTGCACGGGCATGTGGGGCGCGTTGGCAATCAGGTTGCCGGCTGCATCGAACAGCGCGCAGCTGAAGTCCAGACGCTCCTTGATGTTGACTGAATACGCCGTGTTCTGCAGCTGCAGCCCCATCTGCTCGGCAATGTTCATGAACAGGTTGTTGAACACCTCCAGCAGCACCGGGTCCACCGTGGTGCCTGCGGCGTACTGCACCTTGCGGGCCGTCACGCGGTCCAACACCAGGTGGTCCAGGTCGGTCAGGCGCGCAGACCAGCCGGGCTCCACCACGGTGGTGGTGTTCTTCTCGGCAATGATGGCCGGGCCGGGGATCACGTCGCCGGGGTGCAGGTCCTCGCGCACTACCAAGGCAGCGTCGTGCCATGCGCTGCCCGAGTACATCTTCACCATCTCGCGCTGCGGGTGCTTGCGGTGCGGGTGCACGGGCAGGCGCGGCTCGGCGGGAGCGTCGCCTGCAATCATGGCTTCGACCGACACGGCCTCTACCACCAGGCCCTTGCCCGCCATGAGGAACGCAAAACGCTGGCGGTAGGCGGCCTCAAAGGCCGTCTGGATGCTGGCCATGTCACCAAACGGCACGACCAGGGCCGAGTCCGTGCCCTCGTAACGCACATGCACGTTGTGGCGCACCTGCACGGGGTTGGTGCTGACCTGCTGGCGCTCCAGCTCGGCCTGCGCGGCAGAACCCAGCGTATCCAGGCGCTCAGCGATCAAGGGCAGAGATTCAGCCGCCAGCGGCATCTCCACCGCTTGCTCGCGGATCACGGTCTGGTCGGCCAGGCCCATGCCATAGGCGCTGAGCACACCCGCCAGCGGGTGCACGAACACGCGCGACATGCCCAGCGCATCCGCCACCAGGCAAGCATGCTGCCCACCGGCGCCACCAAAACACTGCAGGGTGTAGCGCGTCACGTCATAACCGCGCGCCACGCTGATCTTCTTGATGGCGTTGGCCATCTGCTGCACGGCAATCTGGATGAAGCCTTCGGCCACTTCCTCCGGCCTGCGATGGGTCTGCACAGCAATTTCTTCAAAGCGGGCACGCACTGCGTCAGCGTCCAGCGTCTCGTTGGCTGCGGGGCCGAACACGCTGGGGAAATAGCGGGGCTGCACCTTGCCCACCATCACATTCGCATCGGTCACGGCCAGGGGGCCGCCCCGGCGGTAGCTCACGGGGCCGGGGTTGGCGCCGGCGCTCTCGGGGCCGACGCGAAAACGGGCACCGTCGTAAGCCAGCACCGAGCCACCGCCAGCCGCCACCGTGTGGATGCTCATCATGGGGGCGCGCATGCGCACGCCCGCCACGTGGGTCTCAAACTCGCGCTCGAAGGCCCCAGCGTAGTGGCTCACATCGGTGGACGTGCCGCCCATGTCAAAGCCAATGACCTTTTCCTGCCCGGCCAGGCCCGCCGTGCGCGCCATGCCCACAATGCCGCCTGCGGGGCCAGAGAGGATCGCGTCCTTGCCCTGGAACGTGCCCGCATCGGTGAGCCCCCCCGATGACTGCATGAAGAACAGCTTGACGCCCGGCATCTCGCTGGCGACCTGCTCCACGTAGCGGCGCAGGATGGGCGAGAGGTAGGCATCCACCACCGTGGTATCGCCCCGGCTCACAAACTTCATCATGGGGCTGGTTTCGTGCGAGGTGCTGATCTGCGTGAAGCCCACTTCTTGGGCGATGCGCTTGGCCGCCTGCTCGTGCTGCGTGTAGCGGTAGCCGTGCATGAACACAATGGCCACGCTGCGCAGCCCACGCCCGTACGCCGCCAGCAGGTCACCCCGCAGGGTGGCTTCGTCAAGGTTCTGCAACACATCGCCATGGGCACCCATGCGTTCGCGGGCCTCGGTCACTTCGGTGTAAAGCAGCTCGGGCAGCTGGATGTGGCGGTCAAACAGGCGTGGGCGGTTCTGGTAGGCAATGCGCAGTGCATCGCGAAAGCCGCGTGTGGTGACCAGCAGCGTGGGTTCACCCTTGCGCTCCAGCAGTGCGTTGGTGGCCACCGTAGTGCCCATCTTCACGCATTCCACCAGCGCGGGGGTTACGGGCTCGCCGGGCTTCAGGCCCAGCAGGTGGCGGATTCCCGCCACAGCAGCATCCTTGTACTGCTCGGGGTTCTCGGACAACAGCTTGTGGGTGGTCAGGGAGCCATCGGGCCGCTTGGCCACGATATCGGTGAAGGTGCCGCCCCGGTCGATCCAGAACTGCCAGCGTGGGGTGTGCGTTTGGGGTGTGATGGTGGTCATGGTGTAGTGGCTCCGAGATAAAAAGTTGAAAGAGGTGGTGGCGGTTTGGCTAGGCCAGGGCAACGCTGGCGGGCGCCAGCCTTTGCATGACCTGCCACACGGCAGGAATGGGGGGAGCGGCGGCAAGGGCCAGCTCGACGGGGCACCAGGGGCCCGCCAAGGAGGCGGCCCAGGCCATCACCGGCAAGATGTCTACGGGCGGAAGGGTCTGCATGGTGTCGATCACGATGCGAAGCTCCTGCGCCAGGCGGTTGCCAGGGGCAAATCGCCAGTGGTATTGGCCGCCAGTCACGCACACGGCGCGGTTGTCCTTGGCCGTCATGGCAGACAGCCACAGGCAGTGAAAGTCTGTGCAGGCCGGTGCCGGGGGATCGGTCAGGCAAAAGGTGTAGGCGTTTTCATAAGCACGGCCAAAATTGCGCACCAGCGTCTCGGCGATGGCCTCGCGGCCCAGGGTGCATGCCGGGGCCTGCCCGTCGCCCTGGCGCATTTCCATCTGCAGCAGCGCGCCACCGGCAAAGGCTTGCGCGATGAGGTGCGGGCGATTGAGGTCCTTGGCGCGCAGGTACATCTCTATGGTGTCCGAGGGCGTGTGCATGGTGCTTCTCCTGAAAGGCGTGCAGGAAAGGTCAGCGCTGCGTGTAGTACGGGATGAAGATCTGATTGGCCTCACTGCCCACCGAGCGCACCCATTCGCGGGAGAACCGTTCGCCCAGGCGCTTGAGCTCGGCATCAAAATCCGCCGGCGCACGATCCACCTTGATGCCCTTGCGTTGCAGCTCGGCCACCGACTCTTCGGCCACTGCAGCGCTCATGGCCCAACCCCGTGCCTCCGCCTCGGCGGCAGCCTTGGTGACCGCCTGGCGTGCGGGTGCAGGCAATGCATCGAAAGCCTGCTGGTTCACAAAGACGATGTTCTTGGGAAACCAGGCATTGATGCCGTAGTACTGCTTGATCTGTCCCCAGACCTGGTTCTCGACCCCGGTGAGGGCCGAGGTGATCATGGAATCGAGCTTGCCGGCCGACAGAGCCTGGTTGACTTCGACCATGGGCACATCCACGGGCGTGGCGCCCAGCAGTTCGGCAATGCGCACAGTCCCGGGGTTGTAGGTGCGCATGCGCGTGCCCTTGAAGTCTGCGGACGAGCGCACGGGGGTGATCGAGAACAATCCCTGCGGAGGCCAAGGCACTGCATAGAGCGCCTTGAGCCCTTTGCTGGCCATGTGCGACTCGATCAACGGCCGCTGTACATCCCACATGCGCCGCGCGTCGGAATAGCTGCGCACCACAAAGGGCACGGAATCGGCACCGGCAAGCGGAATTTCACGCACCAGGCTGGTCATGATGGTCTCGCCCGCCTGGGCCTTGCCCTCCCGCACCGCCTGCGGAATTTCTCCCAACTTGAACAACGTGTTGTTGGCGTGCACCTCGATGCGCAGTGCGCCTGAAGTGGCCCGCTCCACGTCCTGCGCAAATTGAACAAGATTGCGGGTATGAAAGGATTCGGCCCGGTAACCCGTGGCCAGTTTCCATTGCGTGGGCGCCTGGGCATGCGCCCCAAAGGCGCAGCCTATCCCCACCGCACAAAGTGCGGTCATCCAAAAAACTTTCACAGGAACTCCTGGGACGTTAGGTGACCGGCTGACTTGGCTGGGCGTGGCAGGTCAAACACGCGGAGGCAAGAGCCCTACAGGCCCAGATACGCCTTCTTGACGTCCTCGTCGTGAAGCAGTGTTTGCGCTGCCCCTTCCATGGCGATACGGCCCGTCTGGATCACATAGCCGCGATGGGCAATGGCCAGCGCCTTGTGCAGGTTCTGCTCCACCAGAAGGATGGAGACTCCCTTGGCGTTGATCTGCTGGATCACGTCCAGCACCTTGGTCACGAACTTCGGCGCGATGCCCCAGGACGGTTCGTCCAGCATCAGCAGCTTGGGCCGGGCCATCAGGCCCCGGGCGATGGCCAGCATCTGCTGTTCGCCCCCGCTCATGGTTCCGGCCAGTTGGGTGGCCCGCTCCTTGAGAATGGGGAACAGGTTAAGCATCTCGTCGATGCTGCTGGCCACCTCGTGCTTGTCGGCCCGTGTGAAGGCGCCGAGCTCCAGGTTGCGCAGCACCGTGAGGCGGGGGAACAACCGGCGTCCTTCGGGCACCAGCGACAACCCCAGCGACACCCGCCGGTGGGCTGGCAGGCCGCCGATGGACTGGCCGTTGAAGGAGACGTCGCCCGCTGCGGCGGCGTTGAGGCCCGCCACCGCGCGCAGTGTGGTCGACTTGCCGTTGCCGTTACCCCCCACCAGGGCCACGATCTCGCCGGCCCCCACGGTGAGGCTCACGTCCGAGATGGCCAGCACGTCGTCGTAGCAGACCTTGAGGTTCTTGATGTTGAGCATTATTCGTCTCCCAGATAGGCGGAGATGACCTGTGGGTCGCTGGAGACCTGCTTTGGCGTACCTTCCGCGATCTTTACGCCCCGGTCCAGCACCACGATCTTGTCGGCAATGGGCATGATGCCTTCGAGCACATGCTCCACGATGAGGCAGGCGATGCCGCGCTCTCGGATCTTGAGCACCACGTCCACAGCCTCGCGCACCTCCGAGGGGTTCAGGCCCGCCATGACCTCGTCCATCAGCAGGATCTGCGGCTCGATGGCCAGCGCCCGGGCCACGGCCAGACGACGCTGCTCACTGATGGTCATGCTGCCTGCGGGCTTGTCCGCAAAGCGGTGCAGGTTGACGAAGGCCAGCCACTGCAGGGCCAAGGCCCGGGCCTTGGCCACGTTGTGCTGCAGCAGCATGGCGCCGGTCATGACGTTCTCGCAGGCCGTCATGCTGGTGAAGCTGCGCGCCACCTGGAAGGTGCGGCCCACGCCGGCACGGGCGCAGGCCTCGGGCGGCAGGCCGGCGATGTTGCGCCCACCCAGCAAGATGCTGCCCTCGGTGGGCGCGAAGTAGCCCGCGACGCAGTTGAACATGGTGGTCTTGCCTGCACCGTTGGGCCCGATGAGTCCCACGACGGTGCCCTTGTCCACATCGAACGAGACGTCCTGGTTGGCGGTCAGCCCGCCAAAGCGCTTGCTGACCTGTTTGACTTCAAGCAGTTTCATCACACCTCTCCCTTTGCCGACTGCAGTGGCGCAGCACCCGCTGCGTGCTCGGCCACCTGGCGCGACGCGTCGGCACGGGCCGCCCGCCGCTCCTTGAAGCTCTTGACCCATCCCAGAATGCCCATGGGGTAGTACACGGCTATCAGGATGATCATGGTGGCGTAGATGATCACGTCTGTGCCCCTGCCCGTGCCACCGAAGACGATGCGGGTGAATTCTTCGATGCTGGTGAGCACCACGGACCCCACTACCGGACCGAACAACGTGCCCACCCCGCCCAGGATGGCCACCAGGGCCATCTTGATCGACAGTGCCGTGGACAGCACCGAGCCCGGGTCGATGAACAGCTCCTTCTGGGCATACAGGCTGCCCCCCAGCGCGGCGAAGAACGCACTCAGCGACAAGGCCACCTGCTTGTAGCGGGCGATGTTGATGCCCACGCTGCGCGCAGCGTCGGGCTCGTCCTTGATCGCCCGGAAGTAGTAGCCCAGGTAGCTGCGCTCCACCCACCAGTTGGCGGCCAGAGTCAGCACCAGCAGGCCCAGGGCCAGCCAGTAGTAGGGCAGCTTGGTGGCGAAGTTCATCCACAGCCAGCCCTGCTTGTCCATGGGCACGTACAGGCCCACAGCGGCACCGCCGTACTCCCACTCGTTGAAGAAGATCTGCACCAGCTCGGCCACGGCGATGGTGGCCATGGCGAAGTAGTGGCCCTTCAAGCGAAAACACGACCAGCCGAACGCCAGGCTGAGCAAGGCCGACAGGGTCCCGCCGATCAGCGCACCGATCCACGGATTGACGCCGAACTTGAGCAGCAGCAGCGTCGAGGTGTAGGCCCCCAGCCCGAAGAAGGCGGCATGGCCCAGGGACACCTGCCCGGCGTAGCCGCCGAGCATGTTCCAAGCCACGCCCAGCTGGGCGGCCATGAGCACGAGGATGGCCATGTTCAGTTGCGACGCATCCACGAAGGACGGCAGCGCCAGGGTGGCCAGCAGCAGCGCTGCGATAAGGATTGAGTTTTTCATGGTGGTCATGCCTTGCCCATCAGGCCTTGCGGGCGGAACATCAGCACTCCGAGGAAGAGCACCAGTACCACCGCTGTCTTGTACTGGGGCCCGAGCAGCAGCCCTCCCATCACCTCGATCACGCCGACCAGAATCCCGGCCCAGAAGGCGCCGGTAATGCTGCCGAAGCCGCCCAGGTTCACCACCACGAAGGCCAGCAGGATGAAGTTGGCTCCCACGTCGGGAAAGATCGGGAAGAAGGTGGATAGCAACACGCCCGCAGCCCCGGCACACGCGGCCGCTACGCCCCAGGCCAGTGCGAACATCTTGTGCGAGTCAATGCCCATGAGACGCGCGGCTTCCTTGTCAGACGCGGTGGCCTCCAGGGCAGCGCCCAGGCGGGTCTTGTTCAAGAAGAAGTAGATGAGGCCCGTGATCACGATGGCGCCGATGCCGGCCACCAGTTGGGGGCGCCCGACCTGCACGCCCAGCGCCTTGACAGTGCCGCTCACCAGCGAGTTCTCGATGGAGCGGAAGTCCGGCTTCCACAGGAACTGCGCAATGCCGCGCAGCAGGATCATGATCCCGAAGGTCGTGAAGATCTGCGAGAGCATGGGTGCGTTGATGATGCGCACAATCACGAACTGGTAAAGCAGCACGCCGAACGCGAACAGCATGAGGACAGTGAGCGGCAGGGTGTAGATGGGGTCGAGCGCATAGAGCGAGAACATCCAGAACGCCGAGTACATGCCGAGCATGAGGAACTCGCCGTGCGCAAAGTTCACGATGTCCATGACCCCGAAAATCATGGTCAGTCCGATCGCAACCAGCGCATATATCAACCCGATCATCACGCCCGAGGCCAGCGTCTGGAACAGAATTTCCGCAGTCATGGTTTTCTTTCAGGCTTCAGCCATTGGCGCCATTACTTGCGCTGATCCCACTTGGGCATGGGCCACACCACTTCACGCGTGGCCATGTTGAAGGGCCACACGGTGTGGTACTTGCCGTCAATGATCTGCACCAGGATGCCGCGGCCCAGCGTGTTCTGGCCGGATGCGTCGAACTTCACACCCTTCCAGGGCATGATGATGTCGTCGGCACGGATGTTGGTTTGCGTGAGCGCGGTGCGCACGGCCTCGGGCTCGGTGGAGCCCGCACGGTTGATCGCGTCGGCCATCACCATCAGGCCTGTGAAGGTGCGCGAGCTGTTGCCGGTGAAGTTGATCTTGTAGCGCTTCTGGAACAGGTCGTTGACTTCCTTGATCATCGGGTTGCGGGAGGCCAAGTCCAGCGCCCAGGTCTCGCGGGTGATGATGAAGTCAGCGTCTTTGCCCAGGGTCTTGATGAAGTCCGTGTCGGTGAAACCAGCGTTGTTGGCCAGGATCATGTCGGGCGAGAATCCAAGCTCCTTATAGGTCTTGATGGACATGATGGCGTCCGCCGTATAGGACGATTGCAGCACCAGGTTGGGACTGACCGCCTTGAGCGCCTGCACTTCCGAGGTCAACTGCGTGGTCTTGGCGGGATACGACACCTGCTTGGCGATGTTCTGGCCGAACTCGGCCGCCAGCTTGGTCTGCAGCTTGGTCGTCTCAGCACCCCACAGGCCGTTTTCATTGAGCGACGCAACCACCTTGGGTTTGATGCCACGCTTGGCCTCGAACTCCTTCAAGAACTCGAAGGCGTTGTGCACAAACAGGTCATCGTGCGGCGTGGTGCGGAAGAACCATTTGAAGTTGCGCTGCGTGAGCGAGGCCGAGGACGACTCGGGGTTGAGGAACGGGATACCGGCACGCTCGGCCACCTGGCTGGCCGTCGCGGTCACGTTGCTGTTGTACGAGCCGATCAGCGCCACGACCTTTTCCTGCGTGATCAGCCGCTCGGCTTCCGTCGCGCCGATCTGCGGGTTGGACTGATGGTCGGCAAAGACCAGCTTGATCTTGGCACCCTTGAGGTTGGGAAGACCTTTGCCAGCCGCAAACGGCAGGTTGGGAACCGAAGGCGCCCCGTTGTTGACGATGTCGGCAGCCAGCTCCAGCGCGTTGCGCAGTTCAGCCCCAACGGCCGCACCAGTACCGGTGAGTGGATAAATCACACCGATCTTCACTTCCTGTTGCGCTTGGGCAGACAGAGATATCACCGCACCGCTGATTGCACCGGCAACGCGGATCCATAGGGTCTTTTTCATTTCGAATACTCCTTCAATAAAAGTGCAATATTTCCTGCGGATGCGCGCTGTCAGCGATATCGCCCGCAGTCAAGGAAGAATGAAGCACGAGGCTTGGACACCGTCCGCTGTGCCACAGAGTCAATGTGCTTCATGGACTGACTCAGTTGCATGCAAGAACAAGTGCCAACGCTCGCGCGAAGGCCTCACTTCTTGTTGTAGTAGCTTTCAATCACCGCCCTGCCCTCGTCTCCGGCAACCTTCACCCATTCGGCGGCCATGCGCTCGCCGATAGGTTTCAGCTCCTTCTTGAGAGACTCCGCACTGGCATCCACCTGCATTCCCTTACCCACCAGTTCTTTGAGGTACTCACGGTCTTTTTGCTCACTCAAGGACCAGCCACGCTGCCCTGCCGCCGCAGCCTGGGCAAGCAAGGCGTCCTGTGTAGCTTTGTCCAACCCGTTGAAGGCCTTCTGGTTCACGACCACTGCATTCCGGGGCAGCCACGCCGCGACGCCATAGAAGTGTTTGACCGTCTCATAAAGCTTGCCATCCACGCCGCTGGCACTGGATGTGAGAAAGTTGTCCACCGTGCCGGTGGTCAACGCTGCCGAAAGTTCCGTCAGCTGAACCGTCACTGGCTGAGCCCCCACGGCCGATGCGATGTAGGAGGTTGCAGGGCTGTAGGCACGCATCTTGGTGCCTTTGAGATCTGCCAACGACTTGACCGGTTTGACGGAATAGAGGCTCTGCGGAGGCCACGGCACCGTGTAGAGCAATTGCATGCCCTGAGCACCCAAGGTTTTCGCCAACATGGATCGCGATGCCTGATCAAGACGCTTGGCTTCTGTATAGCTGCTGGCCAGGAAGGGGATCGAATCGATGCCGTAGGCAGCAGACTCATTGGCTGCGCTGGACAAGATGAAATCACCCATCGGGACTTGACCGGACTGCACAGTGCGTTTGATTTCGTTCGCTTTGAACAACGAAGCATTGGGATGCACACTGATCTTGAGTTTGCCGCCCGTCGCCTTATCAACGTCTTGCACAAACTGCAGAAGGTTTTGCACCTGGAACGTGTTGGACGCATACCCCGAGGGCAAGTCCCATTTCACCTGGGCTTGCGCCCCTCCCGCACAAAGAACGGCAGCTACGAAAAAAGTGAACTTCTTCATTGGTAACGCTCCTGGTTCAGAAGCTTGCGAGTTGGTGGTTGAGAAGGTCGGTGACCAGCATGCAGCCCGGTGCATGCGTGATGCAGAACGCGGGCTGGGCATTCAAGATGGCCGATTGCGGTGTTACGCCGCAGGCCCAGAAAACAGGAATCTCCCCAGGCATCAGCGCCACGGCATCCCCGTAGTCGGGATGGGCCAGATCGGCGATGCCAATGAGTGCCGGGTCACCGATATGCACAGGCGCGCCATGCACATTCGGAAACCGCGAGGTGACCTGCACGGCGCGAATCACATCCGCTGCCGGCATGGGACGCATGGTCACCACCATGGCCCCCCCAAAGGGCCCGGCTGGCTCGGTTTGCACATTGGTGCGGAACATCGCCACGTTCTTGCCTTCGTCAATGTGGCGCAGGCGGATGCCTGCCTCGATCAACGCGGATTCGAATGAGAACGAGCAGCCTAGGATGAAGGTGACCAGGTCTGGCCGCCAGAGGCTGGCGATGTCCGCCACCTCTTCCGACATTTCGCCGTGGCGCCAGATGCGGTACAGCGGCACATCGCTGCGGATGTCGATATCTTTGCCCAGCGAGGGCAAGGTGAACTGGCCAGGCTCGCTGACAGCCAGCACGGGGCAAGGCTTGGGATTGCGTTGACAGAACCGCAGGAAGTCACTGGCAAGCACCTCGGGGAGGATGACCACGTTGCCCTGGACATGGCCATCCGCGAGACCACTTGTGTGCGATGTCCACAGGCCCTTGCGGATCGTGTCACGTACATGGATCGGATTGCTGGCACCTTCGGAACCAAACACCGCGAGCGAATTTTCTTGAACGAAGTCCACCGTTTTTCCTTGCATTGAGAAATGTCAATTGCATGACGTTGGGCAGATTGTGTTGGGGGGTGACCGACCCTGGCAAATTCAAAAAATTTCTATCAGCTCATCGATTTTTTCCATGCACTTCATTGGGGAGAGACGAACCATCTTGGTGCCGAGGGAAAACCCTGAGAGAAAATTTACGGGTAAACCCTGAAACACAGGAACCATAGGAATTCCGGAGAAACACGGCATATGCCGCGCGCGCCCCAAGGCGCGCTGAGCCGCTTTGATGCGAGGTTCAGCCCTTGCGAGGGCGGCGGGCTGGCGCGGGCTGTTGCTGCTGCTCGATGAAATCGAGGGCCGACCGCACCACGGCTTCCATGGCGGGGGACGAGGGGTCTTCGCGATAGCTCACGTGGATGGGCAGCGGCCGCAGTGTGGTGTCGCAAGCCAGCGCACGCAGGTCTGGAAACGCGAGCAGGCGCTGCACTGCCAGGCGCGGCAGCGTGGCCACACCAAAGCCGCCCTGCACCAGCTGCACCATCGCAGAAATCGACGAGATGGTGTGCACACAACGCGGCTCCACCTGTGCCTGGCGCAACGTGTCGAGCAGTGACACGTGCGGTTGCGAGCCGCGCTGAAAAGTCAGGATGTCAGCGCCTGCAAAGTCTTCCAGCGCATAGCGACGCTTGCGATGCGTCTTGCTGTTACCCACAAACACCATCTCCATGGGCGTCACCGCCTGGCTGCGTATGCCATCAGCCGATGCAGGCAACGCGGCAAACACGGCATCCAGCGTGCCCCGGCGGATTTGCTCGAGCAACACAGGTGTGGTTTCCACCGTCAGCTCCAGCTCCAGCAGTGGGTTGTCCTTGCGCAGCTGTTCCACCCACGGAATGAGCCACGAGTGCAGTACCGATTCGATGGCCCCCAGGCGAATCGATACTTCCAACGGGCCGCCTGATCCCATCTCGGTCTTGAGCTGACGCTGTAGCTCCAGCATGCGCTTGGCGTACACCAGAAACCGGGCACCGGCCACCGTGAGCTTGAAGTGCTTGTCACGCCGATCCAGCAACAAAACGCCCAGCTCTTCTTCCAGCGCCGAGATGCGGCTGGACATGGCTGACTGGGTCAAAAACAGTTTTTCTGCGGCGCGCGTCACGCTTTTGAGAGAAGCAACCCAGTAGAAGGCTTCGACAAAACGCAGGTTCATGGATCTTTTTCGAATTTCTCTGCGTCCGGCGGCTTGGCGCACTGCCCAGACGGTTGCACGGTGTTGGTGCGCTAAGCCGGCATCACCTGTTTTCGTTCGTTCTGCATTAACGCGATGGGAGCCATTGTGCCGCCGCATGTCACCGGCATAAAGTCGGCCGGCTCGCTTGTGGTGCAAGCGCCCACCACGCATTGCCAGCTTTCTGCAAGGACGCCGCAAAACAAACCAAGCACCAGAGAGCCGCTCTACCCCGTGAACAGAGGCAAGTCCGCCTTCTTCAGGGTGCGCAATACGAAACTGGATCGGCTGTGCCGTATGCCTTTGATCTTGTAAAGCTTCTCGCGCAACAGACGCTCGTAATCTCGGGTGTCCTTGACGACGATGCGCAGCAGGTAGTCGTAGTCCCCAGAGACCAGATGCGCCTCAATCACTTCGGGAATGCTGGCCAGTGTCTCGCCAAACTTTTCGAGTGTGTTGTCGGAGTGGCTGTCGAGCGTGACCTGCACCAGCACCGTGTCGGCCAGATCCAGCGACTGGGGGTTGATGCGCACGGTGTAGCCCTGGATGACACCCGCCTCTTCCATCTTTTTGATCCGGCCCCAACACGGTGAAGGGCTGAGGCCCACGGCCTGTCCGATCTCTTGCAGGCTGGCGCGTGCGTTGGCTTGTAGCGCAGCGAGAATTTTTCTATCAAGTCGATCCATTGGTCAAATTATTCATCAAATCCTACAAATACAGAAAATTATTCTGCTCACCTAGTCTATTGCGCCAAATTCAGCAAATTCATCTACGGCACTCGGCGCATACTTCTTTCATCAAGGCGCTCTTACCGGAGCGCATAAATTGACAAGGCCCCGGCTGGTTACCGCCAGCACGGGGCCCTTGGCATTCCAGCCCCCATCGACACAAGCAGTCAGTAGCCAAGACGCGGGCACTGACGCCAGCCTGCGGCCATGCAGGCTCTTTGCAAACTTGGGCCCGCTCGGCACCACGGGTGTCGCCAATGCAACTGCAAACGCCTGTCTGCCCAGTTAATAAGCACGCTTACCAGCACAAACCCCGATGCCTGCGGCCTGACGGGACCACCATAATTTGAGCGAGACCAGGGAGGGCTCCGCAAGGGGTCGCAGCGCACCACATCTCCCCTGACCCACCACCAACAGGAGACACCATGCAATTGACCAAACTCGTCGTTGGCCTGAGCCTCGCGCTCGGCTTTGTGGCCACCGCTGCCGCGCAGACCACCATGCGTATCAGCATCTCGACGGCCCAGAACTCCCACCAGGGTGTAGCCATCGACACGTTTGCCAAGGAAGTCGAAAAACGCACAGGGGGCCGTTACAAGGTACAGACCTTCTACAACGGTGCACTGGGCGGCGAGCGAGAGTCGATTGAAGCGGTGCAGTTGGGGACGCAAGAGCTGGCGTTCAGTTCTACAGGCCCAGTGCCCAACTTTGTGCCTGAGACCAAAATCCTGGATGTCCCCTTCCTGTTCCGCGACAAGGCGCATGCACGGGCCGTGCTGGACGGCACGATCGGCCAGGACCTGCTGTCCAAGTTTGACGCCAAGGGTTTCAAGGCACTGGCCTGGGCCGAAAACGGCTTCCGTCACATGACCAACAGCAAGCGCGACGTGAAAGAGCCCGGTGACCTGAAGGGCCTGAAGATGCGCACGATGGAAAACCCCGTGCACATTGCCGCTTACAAGGGCTTTGGCATCATCACCACGCCCATGGCCTTCCCCGAGGTGTTCACCGCGCTGCAACAAGGCACGGTGGACGGCCAGGAGAACCCGCTGTCCGTCATCATCTCGGCCAAGTTTGACCAAGTGCAAAAGCACCTCACGCTCACCGGCCACGTTTATTCGCCCTGCATCTTTGTAATGAACAAGGCCGCATTCGACAAGCTCTCGGCAGCCGACAAGCAGGCCTTCATCGAGGCTGCCAAGGAAGGCACCAAAGCCAACCGTGCGCGCGTGGACGAAGACGATGCCAAGGGCGTAGCCGACCTGCGTGCCAAGGGCATGACCGTGATCGACAACGTGGACAAGGCCAAGTTCGTGGCGGCGCTGGCCCCCGTCAACGCCGAGTTTGAAAAGCAGTTCGGCAAGGCTGCGATCGACAAGATCCGCGAGGTCAAGTAACCCAGCAACGCTATTGCCTCAATAGCAAACGACGCCCGTAGCCCTGCCGCTATCGGGCGTTTTTATTCTTATTCCTCCCTTTCGGCCCACATCTCCCATGGTTGGCACCGCCCCATGAAAAATACTTTTCTTACCTTCGAGCGATGGACGACCTTCATCGCCATGCTGGGCGCTTGCGCCATGCTGACCCTGGCCTCCGTGCTGGGCATGTTTCAGATCGTGACACGCTTTGTGCTGGAACAGCCCGCTGAATGGACGGAGGTCCTGATCCGGTTCAGCTTGATCTGGATGGTGTTCCTGGCGATCCCTGCCGCTTTTCGCCAGGGAGCGATGGTGAGCGTGGATGTGCTGTACCGATGGAGCCCGCCGCGCATCAAGCGCGTACTCGACTGGGTGGTCGCGCTGGCCGCACTCGCACTGATCGGAATCATCATCTGGTGGGGATGGGACTACGCCCAACGCGGCGGAGTACAAAGCGTTGCAGGGCTCGAGTCCGTGTCCATGTTCTGGGCTTACCTCGCCATGCCGGTGGGGGGGCTCTTCTGCGTCGTGGGCATTATTGGCAACCTCATCGATCCCCTGCGCATGGAACTGGAGACCGCCCAATGAGCTTGGTCATGATTTCAACGATGGTGCTGTGCTTCGCACTCACCGTCTCGGTAGCCGTATCCATCGGGTTGGCCTCCATCCTGGGCATCCAGGCCTCCAATGCGAACATGCTAATTTCCGTCAAGGAGATGTTCGGCTCGATCAACAAGTTTCCACTGGCTGCCATTCCATTCTTCATCCTGGCAGGCAATCTAATGGAAACTGGCGGCATCTCGCGCCGTCTGGTCGAGTTTGCAAAAAGTATCGTCGGCGGCGTGCAGGGCGGCCTGCCCATGACCTGCGTGCTGACCTGCATGATCTTTGCCGCCGTATCGGGTTCGTCGGTCGCCACCACGTTTGCGATTGGCGCCATCCTGATTCCCGCACTCATCAAGCATGGTTACCCCACCAGCTACGCTGCCGCGCTGCAGGCTACCAGTGCCGAGCTGGGCGTGATCATCCCTCCATCCATTCCGATGATCCTGTACGGCGTGAGCGCCGAGGTATCGATTGGCGAACTGTTCATCGCCGGCTTCGGCCCCGGGCTGCTGATCAGCGCCGCCCTGATGCTGTTTGTCTGGCTGTACTGCAAGTACAAGGGCTGGGGCAAAAACGACGGCGATGGGCGCATGCCCTTTGGCAAGGCCACGCTGCAGGCGGGCTGGGCGTTGCTGATGCCGGTGATCATCCTGGGCGGCATCTATGGCGGCGTGTTCACCCCCACCGAGGCATCGGCCGTCGCCGTGTTCTACGCGTTGGTGGTGGGCATCGTCATCTACCGCGAGATCAAGCTCAAGGACCTGTTCGCCATCCTGCGCAAGTCGGCCATCTCGTCGGCGGTGATCATGTTCATCATCGCCAACGCGGGGCTGTTTGCATTCCTCATTACACGTGCGGGCGTGCCCGATGCCATCGGCCGCTGGCTGGAGGCGGTGCTGCAGTCCCCGGCCCTCTTCCTGCTGGGCGTGAACGCGGCGCTGTTCGTGATCGGCATGTTCATCGAGACCAGTGCGGCGATCATCGTGCTGGCCCCCATCCTCGCGCCTGTGGCCATGCACTTCGGCATCGACCCTGTGCATTTCGGCCTCATCATGGTGGTGAACCTGGCCCTGGGCATGATCACGCCCCCGTTCGGGGTGAACCTGTTCGCAGCCTGCACGGTGGCCAGAATCTCGCTCGACCGGATCATCAAGCACCTGCTGCCGTTCGTCGGCGTGATTCTGGTGTGCCTGATGATCATCACCTACGTGCCATCGATCTCGTTGGCACTTCGGGATCTGGTCTACGCAAAGTAGTTAGAATCGCCCGGTCAGGAGAGAGTGCTCCGTCTTGTCCATAAGACGCGCAGCACCGCCGAAGGCGCAGGCAGCAGCCGAACGCTCAGGCAAAAGGACTGGCAACCGCCCGCAGCGATGCGGGCGTTCCCTTGCTGGAGAGAGGTGGCCCCACAGAAAAGAAGCTGTGTGCAGGCCATCCACCGAAGGAGCAAACCGCACGGCCAGCCAAGGCGCTGCGGTGAATCTCTCAGGTAAAGCGGACAGCAGGGCAAATCCCGTGGCCACCCTGTGGCTGCGGCCCCCATTTGCCCCGGAGTCCGCCATGTCAGCCACCGCCCCCCTGCTCACCACGCCCCTGAACGCCCTGCACATCGAGTTGGGCGCTCGCATGGTGCCTTTTGCAGGCTATTCCATGCCCGTGCAATACCCCGCTGGCCTGATGGCCGAGCATGTGCACACCCGCACCGCCGCCGGCCTGTTTGACGTGTCGCACATGGGCCAGCTCAAGCTGATCGGTGCCGATGCGGCGGCTGCGTTTGAAACCCTGATGCCCGTGGATGTGATCGACCTGCCCGTGGGCAAGCAACGCTACGGTCTGCTGCTGACCGATGAAGGCAAGATCATTGACGATCTGATGTTCTTCAACCAGGGCGTAGTGGATGGCGAGCCCACGCTGTTCGTCATCGTCAACGGCGCCTGCAAGGTGGGCGACATTGCCCATATCCAGGCCCGCATCGGCCAGCGCTGCAAGGTGGTGCCCATGCCCGACCACGCCCTGCTCGCTCTGCAGGGCCCACAGGCCGTCACCGCCCTCGCCCGCCTGGCGCCCGGTGTCGAAAAGCTGGTGTTCATGACCGGTGGCGCGTTCAGCATCGCGGGCTGCGACTGCTTTGTGACCCGCAGCGGCTACACCGGCGAAGACGGCTTTGAAATCTCCGTACCCGCCGCGCAAGCCGACACCCTGGCCCGCGCCCTGCTGGCCCAGCCTGAAGTCAAGCCCATCGGCCTGGGCGCCCGCAACTCGCTGCGCCTCGAAGCAGGCCTGTGCCTGTATGGCAACGACATCGACACCACCACCACACCCCCCGAAGCCGCGCTCAACTGGGCCATCCAGAAGGTGCGCCGCGCCGGTGGCGCGCGTGCAGGCGGCTTCCCCGGTGCCGACAAGGTGCTCGCACAGATCGACAACCCTTCCAGCCTGCCCCGCAAGCGTGTGGGCCTGGTGGCGCTGGAACGTGTGCCGGTGCGCGAGCACACCGAACTGCAGAGCACGGACGGCCAAAAGATCGGCGAAGTCACCAGCGGCCTGCTGGGCCCCACGGTGAACGAACCCGTGGCCATGGGCTACGTCACGCCAGCTTTTGCCGCCATCGGCACCCGTGTCAACGCCGTCGTGCGCGGCAAGGTGGTGCCCATGGAAGTGCGCGCCATGCCGTTTGTGCCAGCCAATTACTACCGCGGCTGATTTCATCAGCGAAGCGCAGAAGCTGCGCCCGCTTACATTGCAGATTCCTTTACTTTTTTCCTTTGCTTGAGGAGCTTCCCATGACGATCAAATTCTCCAAAGACCACGAGTGGATCAATGCCGCTGATGCCAACGCTTCGGTGGTGGGCATCACCGTCCACGCGCAGGACGCGCTGGGCGACGTGGTGTTTGTAGACCTTCCCGAAGTGGGCAAAAGCTTTGCCCAGGGCGAAGTGGCAGGTGTGGTCGAGTCCGTGAAGGCCGCCGCCGATGTGTACATGCCCGTCTCTGGCGAAGTGGTCGAAGTGAACGAAGCCCTGCGTGCCGACCCATCCCTTGCCAACAGCGACCCGCTGGGCGCTGGCTGGTTCTTCAAGGTCAAGCTGGCCGACGCGAGCCAGCTCGACGCCCTGCTGGACGAAGCTACCTACACCGAGTTCGCCAAGAACGCCTGATCCCTGCTGACTCAGAGGGCATGGCGCCGGGCCATGCCCGGCCCGCCGCCCTGTCGCGTGCGCGCTCTTTCCCCGGCACCGACCCCAACCCGCTGCGACCTACGAGACTGCCCCATGCTGATGCAATCCGCCACCCCCCTTGGCGCGCTTGAAAACGCCACCGAATTCCTGCCCCGCCACATCGGCATCGACGCGGCCGACGAAGCGCACATGCTGTCGGTGATCGGCGAGGCCTCGCGCCGTGCGCTCATCGAATCCATCGTGCCGCGCTCCATCGCACGCAGCCGGGGCATGGACCTGCCCGCGCCGCTCACCGAAGCGGCGGCACTCGCAGAACTCAAGGCCATCGCGGGCAAGAACCAGCTGCTCAAGAGCTTCATCGGCCAGGGCTACTACGGCACGCACACGCCCGGCGTCATCCTGCGCAACATCCTCGAGAACCCCGCCTGGTACACCGCCTACACGCCCTACCAGGCCGAAATCTCCCAAGGCCGCATGGAGGCCCTGGTCAACTTCCAGACCATGGTGTGCGACCTGACGGGCATGCCGATTGCCAACGCATCCATGCTGGACGAAGCCACCGCCGCCGCCGAAGCCATGACGCTGGCGAAGCGCTCGGTCAAGAGCAAGAGCAACGTGTTTGTGGTGGCAGGCGACGCGCACCCGCAAACCATCGAAGTCATCCAGACCCGCGCCAAGCCCCTGGGCCTGGAAGTGCACCTGGCCAATTCGGCCGAGGAATGGAACACACTGCTGGACGGCGATTACTTTGCCGTGCTGGCCCAGTACCCCGCCACCAGCGGCCGCATTGACGACCTGCGCGCCGACGTGGAAAAAGCGCATGCCAAGCAGGCCGCCTTCATCGTGGCGGCCGACCTGCTGGCCCTCACGCTCATCACCCCACCGGGTGAACAAGGTGCCGACATCGTGGTGGGCACCACCCAGCGCTTTGGCATGCCCATGGGCGCCGGTGGCCCCCACGCTGCCTTCATGGCCTGCCGCGACGAATACAAGCGCAGCCTGCCCGGCCGCTTGGTGGGTGTGAGCGTGGACGTGCATGGCAAACCTGCCTACCGGCTGGCGTTGCAAACCCGCGAACAGCACATCCGCCGCGAAAAGGCCACATCCAACATCTGTACGGCCCAAGTGCTGCCCGCCGTGATCGCCAGCATGTATGCCGTGTACCACGGCCCCGAAGGACTCAAGCGCATCGCACAGCGTGTGGCCAGCTACACCGCCATCCTCACGCAAGGGCTGCAGCAGCTGGGTGCGCCTGTGCGTGCACAGGCCACGTTCGACACCGTGAGCCTGCACACCCAGGGCGCTACACAATCCATAGCAACCAAGGCAATCAGCCTGGGCGCAAACCTGCGGATTTACTTTGAGGAGTACCTGTGTATCTCGCTGGACGAGACCACCACACGCGCCGACATCGAGCTGCTGTGGAAGATCTTCGTCAAGGACGGCCAGGCGCTGCCCACCTTCGATGCGTTTGAAAAGGGCGTGGAACCGCTGATCCCCACCGAGCTGCGCCGCACCAGCAGCTACCTCACACACCCCGTCTTCAACACCCACCATTCCGAAACCGGCATGCTGCGCTACATCCGCCAGCTCTCCGACAAGGACCTGGCACTGGACCGCAGCATGATCCCGCTGGGCTCGTGCACCATGAAGCTCAACGCCACCAGCGAGATGATCCCCATCACCTGGCCTGAGTTTGCCAACGTGCACCCCTTCGCCCCCGCTGACCAGCAACAGGGCTACAAGCAGCTGGACGAGCAACTGCGCGCCTGGCTATGCCAGGCCACGGGCTATGCAGGCATCAGCCTGCAACCCAATGCAGGCTCGCAAGGCGAATACGCCGGCCTGCTGGCCATCAAGGGCTACCACGAATCGCGCGGCGAAGGCCACCGCAACATCTGCCTGATCCCCAGCAGTGCACACGGCACCAACCCCGCCAGTGCCCAGATGGTGGGCATGCAAGTGGTGGTGACCGCCTGCGATGCCAACGGCAACGTGGACCTGGTGGACCTGAAAGCCAAGTGCGAACAGCACAGCGCCAACCTGGCCGCCGTGATGATCACCTACCCCAGCACGCACGGCGTGTTCGAGACCAGCGTCAAAGAGCTGTGCGCCCTTGTGCACAGCCACGGCGGCCGCGTGTACGTGGACGGTGCCAACATGAACGCCCTGGTGGGCGTTGCGGCCCCCGGCGAGTTCGGCGGTGACGTGAGCCACCTGAACCTGCACAAGACCTTCTGCATTCCCCACGGCGGTGGCGGCCCCGGCGTGGGCCCCGTGTGCGTGGTGCAGGACCTGGTGCCCTTCCTGCCGGGTCATGCCACGGCGGGCGTGCCTGGTGGCGTGGGTGCCGTCAGCGCCGCGCCGCTGGGCAACGCAGCCGTGCTGCCCATCAGCTGGATGTACATCCGCATGATGGGCGCCGAAGGCCTGCAGGCTGCTACCGAGACCGCCATCCTGAGCGCCAACTACATCAGCGCGCGCCTCAAGGATCACTACCCCACGCTGTACGCGAGCGAGAACGGCCATGTGGCACACGAGTGCATCCTGGACCTGCGCAGCCTGAAGGACACCAGCGGCGTGATGGCCGAAGACGTGGCCAAGCGCCTGATTGACTACGGCTTCCACGCGCCCACGCTGAGCTTCCCGGTGCCCAACACGCTGATGGTGGAACCTACCGAGAGCGAGACCCTGTCAGAGCTGGACCGCTTCATCGACGCGATGATCGCCATCCGCGAAGAGATCCGCGAGATCGAAGCAGGCAAGCTGCCGCAGGACAACAACCCGCTCAAGAACGCCCCGCACACCGCAGAAAGCCTGCTGAGCGGCGATTGGAACCGCCCCTACACCCGCGAGGCAGCTGCCTACCCCGTGGCTGCGCTGCGCAGCAACAAATACTGGTCGCCAGTGGGCCGCGTGGACAACGTGTGGGGTGACCGCAACCTGAGCTGCAGCTGCATCCCGGTGAGCGACTACGCCTGACCCTGCAGCGAAGGCCACGGCTGCATCGTCTGCCGCAACAGCCATTGCTCTTGCAAGCCCTGGAGCCCGCTCGCCCAGGGCTTTTTTCGTTGGGGGCCCGTACAGGCAGGTGCAGGAACACGCATAAGATCGCGGGCTGCGTTGTGATTCACCCTTTTAGGAGCCTCCTTTGCGAAACCTCTTGTGCCTTCTGCTCGCCACCGCTGTGATCGCCCCCGCCGCCATGGCCCAGACCTCCAAACCGATCACCACGGCCAGCGGCCTGGTCTATGAATCGCTCAAAGACGGCACGGGCGAATCGCCCAAGGCCACCGACACGGTCAAGGTGCATTACAAGGGCACGTTCCTCGACGGCAAGGAGTTCGACAGCTCCTACAAACGCGGCGAACCCACCTCGTTCCCACTCAATGGCGTGATCCCTTGCTGGACCGAAGGCGTGCAACGCATGAAGCCGGGCGGTAAGGCCAAGCTGACTTGCCCCCCCGGCATTGCCTACGGCGCCCGGGGTGCGGGTGGCGTCATTCCCCCTAACGCCACGCTGAATTTCGAGATCGAGCTGATCTCCGTGGGCCGCTGACCCCATGCTGCTGAAGGTCGGTGACCTCGCGCGGCGCACCGGCCTCACGGTGCGCACATTGCACCACTATGACGAGGTGGGGCTGCTCAAGCCCTCGGGCCGGTCAGACGCGGGGTACCGCCTGTACAGCCAGGCCGACGTGCAGCGGCTGCATGGCATCCAGACCATGCGCCAGATGGGCCTGGCGCTCAGCGACATTGCCGAGCTGCTGGCGGGCGAAGGGGTGGCACCCCAGCGCATCATTGGCCAGCAGATCCGGGCGCTGGACCAGCAGATCACGCAGGCCAAAGAACTGCGCGGGCGCCTGACCATGCTGCGCGACGGCCTCATGGCAGGTGCTGAGCCCGACATGGGCAACTGGCTCGAGGCGCTGGCGCTGATGACCACCTACGGTAAATACTTCAGCACCACCGAACTCAAGCAGATCTTCACCAACTGGAGCCTGATCGAGGCCGACTGGCTCGTTGTCAAAGTCCTGGTGCGCAGCGCCATGGACCGCCAGCTACCTCCCGATGCGCCCGAGGTGCAGGCACTGGCCTACCGCTGGATGGCGCTGATGCTGCACTGGATGGGGGGCGACCTGGACCTGCTGGACCGCTGGGGCCACATGTTTCGCACCGAGCCCAGCGCGCAGGGGCGCAACCACGCACCGCCCGGCGACATGATCGAATACGTGGAAACCGCCATCAAGCTGCGGTTGGCGCTGCTGGAGAAGTACCTGACCCGCGACGACCTGCGCACGCTGGGCCATGTGCCGCACACCGCGTGGGCAGCACTGGAACGTGACGTGCAACAGTTGCTGGACCGCCAAATCCCCACGAACCACACCGACGCAGCGGCTGCGGCCCTGCGCTGGAACACGCTGTTCGACCAGCTGACCCGCGGCGATGCGCAATTGCGCCAGAAGCTGCTCACAGCGTCGGCCAACGAGCCGCTGCTGCAGGCGGGCTCGCCGCTGAGCGCGCCCGTGCGCGCCTACCTGCAGGCGGCGCTCGCGCTGGCCACACCCACTCCCGCCATGGCTGCGACAGTCGCTGCGCGCCGCTGAGACACTCACACCGTCTGCAAAAAAACCACTGAAAAGTGCTTGACCCTCACGCAACGTGAGGCCCCACAGTCGGTCCCCATGAATGGATCGACACCCTCTTCCAGCCCCTCCGCCCCCACCCGGCGGTTGCACGCCCTGGACAACCTGCGCGCCACCATGATGTGGCTGGGCATCGTGCTGCATGTCTCGGTGCTTTACATGAGCCGGCCGTCGCCCCTGCCCTGGCACGACGACCGGTCCAGCCCCCTGGCGGACCTGCTGGTGGCGGTGATCCATGCCTTTCGCATGCCCTTGTTTTTCATCCTCGCCGGGTTCTTTGTAGCGGCGCTGGTCCAACGCCAGGGGCTGGCTGGCATGGTGCGCAACCGCCTGCGCCGTCTCGGTTTGCCTTTTGCGCTGTTCTGGCCGCCGCTGTTCGTGGTCTGTGCGCTGCTCGGGCTGATGTTCCTGCACCGCATGGCCTATGGCACCTGGGGTGTAGACCGCAGCCTGCTGCCCCGAGGCCCCAACGTGCCCCAGGGCCCAGCCACCATGCACCTTTGGTTCTTGTGGATGCTGCTGTGGCTGGCGCTGCTGACGCCCGTGGCATGGAGGGCGGTGCGCGCATTGCCCGCAAGGCTGCAGCAGGCCCTGCAACGCGGTGCCCTCTGGCTCGGCGGCACACCTGTGGGCCTGCTGATGCTCACGCTGCCCCTGGCGTGGATTGGCGCGGGCTACGACCACGGCATCGTCACGCCCAGCGGGTCCTTCCTGCCACCGCTGGCGGAATGGATACACAACGGGCTGTTCTACGGCTTTGGCCTGTGCCTGCACGTGCACCGCAAGGCACTGATGGCGCGCTACGAACGGCACTGGCCTGCGCTGGCCGGCTTGGGTCTGGTGGGCTTTCTGGTCACTGCACTGCTTTCGGAAGTGCTGGCTCAGCCCGAGGCATCGGCCTTTGTGCTGGTGCTGGTCACCGGGGCGTTTACCGATCTGCTGGCCGCGCCCGTATCGGCCACGCGCCACCTGCAGTTCTGGATGGCCCTGGCCTACAACAGCGCGTCGTGGCTCTGGAGCTTTGCGCTGATCGGGCTGTTTCTGCGCCATGTCGGCCAGCCCCGTGCCTGGCTGGCCTACCTGGCTGACAGCTCGTACTGGGTGTACCTGGTGCACCTGCCACTCACGATGGGCCTGGGTGCGCTGCTGTACAGCATGCCCGTTCCAGCCCCGGCCAAGATGCTGATCAATGTGCTGACCACGACGGCCCTGTGCCTGGCCAGTTACCACCTTTGCGTGCGTTTTACCGCTGTGGGCCGCTTGCTCACGGGGCGCACGCACACCCGTCATTCTTTGGGAGACCTCGTTCATGCGACCTGACACCTCACCCCGTCCTGCCCACC
>NZ_JBWKYJ010000032.1:0-49938 GCF_059423685.1 Acidovorax sp. GW460-11-11-14-LB4
CACCACCATAGCCACCGCCGCCTTCACGGCCGCCGCCATATCCGCCACCACCGCTGCGGCCGCCGCCGTAGCCGCCACCACCACCACCGCCGCCGCCGAAACCACCGCTACGGGGTGGGCGTGGTTCCATGGGGCGCGCTTCGTTCACCACAATGCTGCGACCGCCGAGGGGCTGGCCGTTCATGCCGTTGATGGCGGCCTGGGCTTCTGCGTCGCTGCCCATCTCCACAAAGCCAAAGCCTTTGGAGCGACCCGTGTCGCGCTCCATCATGACCTTGGCGCTGGTCACGGCACCGAACTGGCCAAAGGCCTGTTCCAGATCACCGTCGCGCACCGAGTAAGGCAGGTTGCCGACGTACAGTTTGTTGCCCATCGAGGGACTCCTCAAAAACACATGGATAAAGCGATGGAGTCCCCAAAACGCAGCCAGCTAATCTCAATGACGCTCTCAGCGCGAAACTGACGGATCACCGCAAACTTGAAATGCGGGCCAAACCCGCCAGACCATTATGCGCCACACTTTTGGGGAAAAAGCAAGGGGCTTTGCGCGCTGTGGTGTCCGTGCCGCGCCCGAACGCAAAAAGGAGCCCAAAGGCTCCTTTTTTTGCCGTCGGCAGGCCCTGAGGACTGCCGATAAGGACTTTTTAGTAGCTGCTACGGCCACCGCCGTAACCACCACCGCCGCCACCGCCGTAGCCGCCGCCACCGCTACGGCCACCGCCGTAACCGCCGCCGCCGCCATTGCCGCCACCGAAGCCACCGCTACGGGGAGCGCGGGGCTCCATGGGGCGGGCTTCGTTGACCACGAGGTCACGGCCACCGAAGTTTTGACCATGCACGCCTTGGATGGCGGCTTGGGCTTCAGCATCGCTGCCCATTTCGACAAAGCCGAAACCCTTGGAGCGGCCGGTGTCACGTTCCATCATGACCTTGGCGCTGCCAACCGAGCCGTACTGGCTGAAGGTCTGCTGCAGATCTTCGTCGCGGAAAGAGTAGGGCAGGTTGCCCACGTAAAGTTTGTTGCCCATGAAGGACTCCTGAAAAAACACAAAAACGCGATGGAGCCCGACGCAATCAACAAACCTGTGACGACTTCAAAGACGCGAAACTGACCATTCACCGCTAAGCTAACTGCCCTTCTGCAAGCAGAAAAGCGAATCCATTATTAATCACTTTATGGGGCCCGTGGGGTTTTATTTCTGGGCAGATGGGCTCAAAACACCGGGGCAGCGTGGTTTTTCGGGGAATTTCAGGGCAAACCATAAGGTAAAATCTGGGGGTCTTTGGGGAGTAGCCCGCCCGGCCGCGCAATGCGCCGGGGGCATGCGTCAACACACTTGGGTTCTTTGAGACCTATGGCGTATGCGGCTTTTTGAGCTGGGCGAGACCATTGACTGCAAACCGATCCACGTGGCCGGAGTCGGGGTGCAGTCAATGCGTTTTCCACCCATCCGGCCGGATAGGACCCCCTCCCCCATGGAAGCCTTCTTCATTTCCACCGCCATCGTCGCGCTCGCCGAGATGGGCGACAAGACGCAGCTGCTCGCTCTGGTGCTGGCGGCACGCTTTCGCAAACCCTGGCCCATTGTGCTGGGTATCCTGGTGGCCACGCTGGTCAACCACGGCCTGGCCGGCGCTGTCGGTGCCTGGGTGACCACGTTCCTGGGCCCCCAGGTGCTGCGCTGGATTTTGGGCGCCTCGTTCATCGCCATGGCGGTCTGGATGCTGATCCCCGACAAGCTGGACGAAGGCGAAGCCGACGGATCGCCACGCTGGGGTGTGTTTGGCACCACCGTGGTCGCATTCTTCCTGGCCGAGATGGGCGACAAGACCCAGATCGCCACGGTCATGCTGGCTGCCAAATACAACGCTTACCTCTGGGTGGTGGCGGGCACCACGTTGGGCATGATGCTGGCCAATGCGCCCGTGGTCTGGCTGGGCGAGCGCATCACGCGCAAGGTGCCCATCCGCGCGGTGCATCTGGTGTCTGCCGCCATCTTTCTGGTGTTGGGGCTGCTGGCGATTTTTTCGTCCGCAGGCTGACCTGATCGGTGCGACGGGCTGGGCGACGCGGCGCTGCTTTGGTATATTTACCGCACGCGCCGATTTGCCACAGCTTGCGGGCGCTTTATAAATTCTGCTAAAGACCCGTCCGACACACCTGCCCGGCCTCGTTTTTAGCGACGCCGGGTATTTTTTTGCCGAGGTTTTGCCCTCGGTGACAGCGGCTCCTCAAGGGGCTTGCGGCGTGTGCAAGCGGTGGAACGTGAGGGCTTACCAGTTCCAACTATGTCGTTCATCGCCACACCCCAGTCCATGCATTTCCCGGATGCGCTGCCGCTGCAAAGCGGCGCGTCCATCCGCGACTACCACCTGGCCTTTGAGACCTACGGCACGCTCAATGCCGACCGCTCGAACGCCGTGCTTGTGTGCCACGCCCTCAACGCCTCGCACCATGTGGCGGGCGTGTACGCCGGTCAGGACAAGAGCGAGGGCTGGTGGGACAACATGATCGGCCCCGGCAAGCCCGTGGACACCGACCGCTTCTTCGTCATCGGCGTGAACAACCTGGGCTCGTGTTTTGGCTCCACCGGGCCCATGCACCACCACCCGGACACCGGCGAGGTTTATGGCGCGGACTTCCCCGTGGTCACAGTGGAAGACTGGGTCAACGCCCAGGCGCGGTTGCTGGACCGCCTGGGCATCCAGCAACTGGCGGCTGTGCTGGGTGGCAGCCTGGGCGGCATGCAGGCCCTCAGCTGGACGCTGCAGTACCCCGAGCGCATGCGCCACGCGGTGGTGGTGGCCAGCGCACCCAACCTCACGGCCGAGAACATCGCCTTCAACGAAGTCGCCCGCCGCGCCATCGTGACCGACCCGGACTTCCACGGCGGCCACTTTTACCGCCACGGCGTGATCCCCAAGCGTGGCCTGCGCATTGCCCGCATGATCGGCCACATCACGTACCTCAGCGACGACGTGATGAACGAGAAGTTCGGGCGTCAGCTGCGTGAAGGCATCGACCTGAAATACAGCACGCAGGACATCGAGTTCCAGATCGAAAGCTACCTGCGCTACCAGGGCGACAAGTTCAGCGACTACTTCGACGCCAACACCTACCTGCTCATCACCCGGGCGCTGGACTACTTCGACCCCGCGCGCACCCATGCCGGTAACCTCACGCGGGCCCTGGCCCGGGCGCAGGCCAGGTTCCTGCTGGTGAGTTTCACCACCGACTGGCGCTTTTCGCCCAAGCGCAGCCGCGAGATCGTGAAGGCCCTGCTCGACAACCGCCGCAGCGTGAGCTACGCCGAGATCGACGCGCCCCACGGGCACGATGCCTTTTTGCTCGATGACGCCCGCTACATGGGCGTCATGCGCTCATACTTCGATAGCATTGCCAAGGAGTTGCAACCATGACCGAAAAAGCGGCGATGCAAGCCCTGGCGCGCCTGGTGCCCCCCGGCTCGCGCGTGCTCGACCTGGGCTGTGGCAACGGCGCCATGCTTGACTACCTGCAGCGCGAGCGCGGCTGCAGCGGCTATGGTGTGGAGATCGACGACGCCAACGTGCTGGCCTGCGTGCAGCGCGGCGTCGATGTGATCCAGCTCAACCTCGACGAGGGGCTGGCCATGTTCGACGACAACAGCTTTGACGTGGTGCTGCAGATCGACACGCTGCAGCACCTGCGCAATGCTGAAACCATGCTGCGCGAGACCGCGCGCGTGGGCCGCACGGGTGTGGTGGCGTTTCCCAACTTTGCGCACTGGCCCAACCGCCTGTCCATCCTGCGCGGACGCATGCCCGTGACGCGGCGCTTGCCTTACCAGTGGTACGACACGCCCAACATCCGCGTGGGCACCTACAAGGACTTCGAAGTGCTGGCCACCAAGAACAGCCTGCGCATCCTGGATGCCTTCGGCCTGCAGGATGGACAGGAAGTGCGCTGGCTGCCCAATGCGCGCGCGGGCACGGCCGTCTTCCACTTCGAACACGCGTAGCGCTTACCGGGGTGTACGCCCCGGCGACACGCCGCTGTCAACCGCATCGGCTAAGGTGCGGGCTCCGTTTGTAGGAGACCCGCATGAAACGCATTGCACTGCGCGCAGTGACCGCTGCCGCGCTGTTGACCACCTGGGCGCTGGGCGCCGTGGCCCAGGCCTGGCCGCCCACCCCCACCGTCATTGCCCACCGGGGCGCCTCGGCGCTGCGGCCCGAGCACACGTTGGCCGCGTACCAGAAGGCCATTGACGACGGCGCCGACATCATCGAGCCCGACCTGGTCATCACCAAGGACGGCGTGCTGGTGGCCCGGCACGAGAACGCCATCGCCATCCTGGGCGCCGATGGCTCTGTGAAGGAAGCCACCACCGACGTGGTGGACCGCCCCGAGTTTGCGGGCCGCAAAACCACCAAGACCATTGACGGCCAGGCCATCACCGGCTGGTTCTCCGAAGACTTCACGCTGGCCGAGCTCAAAACCCTGCGCGCCCGCGAGCGCATCCCTGCGCAGCGCCCGGCCAACGTGGCCTATAACGGTCAGTTCGAGGTGCCCACTTTGCAGGAGGTGATCGACCTGGCCAAGGCGGCGACGGCCAAGACCGGTCGCACCATCGGCATCTACCCCGAGACCAAACACCCCACCTACTTCCAGTCCATCGGCCTGCCGCTGGAGGCGCCGCTGCTGGCCGTGCTGGAGAAGAACGGCTGGAACCACAAGGACGCGCCCGTGTTCGTGCAGTCGTTCGAGGTTAGCAACCTGCAGGCGATCCGCAAGCTCAGCAGCGTGCGCCTGGTGCAGCTGGTCGCTCCTTCGGGCCGGCCATATGACTTTGTGGCCCAGGGCGCGGCCAACACGCGCGCTTATGCCGACCTGATCACGCCCGAGGGCCTGAAGCAGGTAGCCACTTACGCCAACGCCATTGGGCCATTCAAGACGCTGGTGGTGCCGGTGAAGGACGGTGCGCCCGGCGAGCCCACGCCGCTGGTCGCGCAGGCCCATGCCGCCGGGCTGGCAGTGCATATCTGGACGCTGCGTCCCGAAAACGCTTTCCTGCCCGCCGGTCTGAAGAAGGCGCCGATCACTGATGGCACCGTGCGCGGCGACAGCGTGGCCGAGATCACGGCCTACCTGCGCGCGGGCATCGACGGCTTCTTCACCGACGACTCGGCGGTGGGCCGTGCTGCAGTGCAGGCCTTCACGGCGAAGGCGACGAAGTAACAGGTGCCGGGCGCGGCTTGCCCGGTGCGGAACGCGCCCCCTGGCGCAACCCCAGTTGCCGCGCCTTCTCCACCCACAGCGCCAGCCGGTCAGCGCTGGCGCTGCGCACGGGGCCAAAGCTGTGCACCTGCACGGGCCGGATGCCGCAGAACTCCAGGATGGCCTTCTTCATCTGGTGGTGCCCCGGCATGCGCGTGACCCAGCGGAAGTACCAGGGCGGCGAGTCCATGGTCACCAGCAGCTCGGCCGATCGGCCGGTCAGCAGCTTGTCCCACAGCGATGAGCCTTTGCGGTACTTGAAGGCATAGCCGGGCAGCAGCACGCGGTCGATAAAACCCTTGAGCAGCGCGGGCATGGCGCCCCACCAGATGGGGTACACCCACACCAGGTGGTGCGCCCAGCTGATGTCGGTCTGCGCGGCCAGCAGGTCGGGTTCCAGCGGCTGGGCAGCGCCGTAGCCCTGGAACAGGGGGTTGAAGGTCAGCTGACCCACGTCCAGAAAGCGCACCTGCGCCCCGGCGTGCCGGGCGCCCTCGGCATAGGCACGTGCCATGCCCGCGCACAGGCTCCCGGCGGCGGGGTGGCCCAGGATGACCAGAATGTTGTGTTGCTCTGCCACAGACGCTCCATCTCGGTGTTGTTGATGGCGCCATGGTCACCTTGCCCCACGGGGCAGAGTCAAGCGGTCAGGTCAAGTCGCGGTGGATCTCGCAGCGCCCGCTGTGGTCGCTGCACCAAATTGCGCGGGGTTGTGCGCTGGAGGTGCCACCGCCAGTGTGGAGGGTCCAGCGCAGGCTTCGGGTGCCACGGGCACGGCCAGCGTGTCGCAGGTGTGCAGCTCGGCTTCCAACAGCGCCAGCTGCGCGTCCAGCGCTGACAGGCGTGCCAGCTCCTGCGCCACGGCGGCCCGCCGCCCGGCCACCAGTTGGGCCACACGGTTCCAGCCAGCGGCGGTGTCGATGTGGGGCAGCCCGTCCAGCTCCGACAGCCGAAAACCCAGCGCCTGGGCCCTGCGAATCAGCAACACGCGGGCCACATCGGCCTCGCCATAGTGGCGGTAGCTGCCCGCACGCGCCACCGTGCCTAGCAGGCCCCGTGACTCATACAGCCGAATGGCCTTGGGCGTGGTGCCGGTGCGTTGAGCGAGTTCTCCGATGCGCATGGGTGATCCTGAGATTGCTATAAAATGTATAGCTGTAAAGGCATATGAAACTAGCGCTAGAAGCGAATTTGGCACAAATTCAGGCTCCACGGCGCTCTGGGCGGGCAATGGGCTCGTTGGCTACACGATAAGCTGCGGCGCTTTGAAGTTGCCTCTTCGCACTGCCCCCCATGCCCCAGTTTGCCGCCCACCTGAGCCTGATGTACACCGAGCTGCCCTTGCTCGACCGTTTTGCGGCTGCGGCGCACGACGGGTTCCGGGCGGTGGAACTGCACTTCCCCTACGCTTTCGATCCCCGCGAGATCGCTGCCCGGCTGCAGGACAACGGCCTGCAGCTGGTGCTGTTCAACGCCCCGGCGGGCGGGTTCGCGCCCACCGACATGGCCCACGCCTGGGACCAGGGCGCACGGGGCCTCGCCGCGCAGCCGGGGCGGGAGGCAGAGTTTCGCGCCGGAGTGCTGGAGGCCCTGCGGTATGCCGAGCAACTGTGCTGCCCGTTCATCAACCTGCTGTGCGGCACCGTGCCGCCGGGGGTGGAGCGCGAATCGCTCAAGGCCCTGTGCGTGGGCAACCTGCGCTGGGCGGCAGAGCAGGCCGCGCGTGCAGGGTGTGACATCCTCATCGAGCCCACCAACCTGCGCGACGTGCCGCGTTATTTCCTGAACCGGCAGGACCATGCGCACGAGCTGCTCGACGCGGCCCAGGTGCCCCACCTGAAGGTGCTGATGGACCTGTACCACTGCCAGCTGGTGGAGGGGGACCTGCACGGCAAGCTGCAGCGCTACCTGCCCACGGGCCGCGTGGCCCATATCCAGGTGGCGGGCGTGCCCGCACGCAATGAGCCCGACCGAGGCGAGCTGCACTACCCGTTCTTGCTCGACACCATCGACGCCCTGGGCTACACGGGCTGGGTGGGGTGCGAATACACCCCGGCCGCGGGCACGTCACAGGGGCTCGGCTGGCGGGACTGGGCCCTGCGCAGCCGCGCCCCTCACCCCGCATAGATCGTTTCGGCGGTCGGCACCAATACGCGCGAATGCGTAAGGGAATGCGTGAATAAATGTAACAAGGTGCTGCGCTTAGAGTGAATGCAGACCGGCCCAGCCGGCTTTTCGCATTCCATTCCAGGAGATACCCCGCATGCCCGCATCCCTTGCCAACAACCGATCCGTCGCGCGCCAGGTCACGTTGACCGCCATTGCGCTGGTGGCCTTGGTGCTGGTGCTGGTGGGGCTGGCGATTGCTGTGCTGACCGAGCGCAGCACCCGCGCCCAGGTGGTGGCCAGCGTGGGCGACACGGCACAGAGCGTGGCGCAGTCGCTGGACGCGGCCGACAACACCAACCGCGAGCTGGTGCAGCTGACCATGAAGGGCTTTCAGCGCTACTTCGAGGCCGCCATGCAGCTCGACGAAGCCTCGGGCGAACTGCGCAGCTACGGCGCGCTGGTCAACGAGGACTACGGCTCGGTCGACAAATTCGCCAGCGAGACGGGCGGCATTGCCACCGTGTTCGCCAAGAAGGGCGACGATTTCATCCGCATCACCACCTCGGTCAAGAACGACAAGGGCGAGCGCCAGATGGGCACGCCGCTTGGCCGCACCGACCCGGCCTACGCCACGGTGTCCAAGGGCGAGCCCTTTACCGGCGTCACGGTGGTGAACGGCAAGCCCTTCATGGGCCACTACCTGCCCGCCAAGGACGCCTCGGGCAAGGTCATTGCGCTGCTGTTCATCGGCAACGACATCAGCGTGTTCCACGCCATGCTGCAAAAGCAGGTGGCGCAGACGAAGTTCTTCGAACACGGCGGCACCTATGTGATCAACCCTGGCACCTCGCTGGACCAGGCCGTGTTCGTGTACCACCCCACGGCGCGCGGCAAGCGCGTGCTGGAGGCCTACCCGCAAGCGCGCCCCTTCTTTGAAGCGCTGGCTGCATCGCAGGACGGCTTTGTGCGCGAGGCCGCAGACGTGCTGGGCACCGGCGCCGAGAACCCCTGGGCGCTGGTGCGCAAGACCGGTGGCGGCTGGTGGGTGGTGGCCGAAGTGGCCGACGGCGAGGCCATGGCCAGCCAGCGGCGCGTCACGCTGGCCGTGTGGGGCTTGATGGCCGTGGCCGTGGTGCTGCTGGCCATCGGCCTGTTCGTCATGCTGCGCCGGGGCGTGAGCCGCCCGCTGCAGGACCTGACCCAGGCCATCACGCTGGTCGCGCAGGGCGACCTGACCGAGGCCTTTCACACCACGCGGCGCGACGAGATCGGCGCGCTGGTGCAGGAGGTGGAGGGCATGCGCCAGCGCTATACGCAAATGCTGCAACAGGTGCGCAATGCCGTGGACAGCATCACCACCGCCAGCGCCGAGATTGCCAGCGGCAACCAGGACCTGTCGGCCCGCACCGAGGCCACGGCCAGCAGCCTAGCGCAGACCGCACAAAGCATGGAGCACCTGACCTCCACCGTGCGCCAGTCGGCCGACGCCGCCCGCCAGGCCAACCAGCTGGCCAGCACCGCGGCCGAGGTGGCCGCGCGGGGCGGCCAGGTGGTGGGCGAGGTGGTCACCACCATGGGCGACATCAACCAGAGCTCGCGCAAGATCGCCGACATCATCGGCGTGATTGATTCGATCGCGTTCCAGACCAACATCCTCGCGCTCAACGCTGCGGTAGAAGCCGCCCGCGCGGGTGAGCAGGGCCGGGGTTTTGCCGTGGTGGCCAGCGAAGTGCGCAACCTGGCCGGGCGCAGCGCCGAGGCGGCGCGCGAGATCAAGGCGCTGATTGGTGCGTCCGTAGAGCGGGTGGAATCGGGCGCGCGCCTGGTGCAGAACGCGGGCAGCACCATGGACGAGATCGTGGGTTCGGTCAAACGGGTGGGCGACATCATTGGCGAGATCACGGCCGCATCGACCGAACAGTCCGACGGCATCGGCCAGGTCAACACCGCCGTCAACCAGCTCGACCAGATGACGCAGCAGAACGCCGCGCTGGTGGAGCAATCTGCCGCCGCTGCGCAAAGCCTGCGCGAGCAGGCCACGCGGCTGGCCGGGGCGGTACAGGTGTTCAAACTCTCGCGGGGCGACGGCACGGCGACCCACGGTGGCCTGGGTTACTCGGCGCGCGAGGCCCTGGCTGCGCCCATGGCGCAGACCGGCGACGGCGAGGGACAGCACGCGCCCGGCAGCGGAGCTCGGGCGCCCGCCCAGCTGCAATAGGGCGCACGAACGGTGGGGGTGGTCATCCGGCGGTTTGCGGTCTGTGGCCCTTGGTTTATGCTGGTCTGATTCCTTTCACTCCCCCGCCCACCTGCATCCATGGCCGCCCACGTCCCCACCATGCTGGCAATGATCATTGCCAGCTCCCTCATGATGGCGGCCTCCATGGCCGTGGTGGGCTGGGGTCGGCGACGCGACGGCCTGGGTCGCTGGGCGGCGGCCCTGCTGGTCAACGCCATCGGCCACTTGCTGATCATGCTGCGCGGCCTGATTCCCGATGTGTTGTCCATCGTGGTCGGCAACCTGATGTTGTCCAGTGTGTTCGTGGGCATGATCGCAGCGGTCTATCAGTTCCAGGGGCGCCCCGTGCGCTGGCCCCTGCTGCTGGCACCACCGCTGCTGGTGCTGGTTTTTGTCTCGGTGTTCATCGACAACTTTCCAGCGCGGGTGAGTTTTGTGGGCCTGGTCATCGGGCTGCAGGCCGTGTGGGCGCTGCTGGCGGCGCTGTCGCACCGGCACGCCACCGTGGGGCGCGGGCAGTGGCTGCTGGTGGCGGGCCTGCTGCTGGAGGCCGTGGTACTGGGGGGGCGCGCGCTGGTGGCCATCAGCACCCATTCCGAGGCCACCAACATCCTGCAAAGCAGTGCGCTGCAAACGCTGACCTTTCTGGCCACCTTCTCGGTGGTGCTCGTCAGCTCGGTGGGTTTTGTGTTCATGTCGCGCGACCGGGCCGACGAAAACAACCGCGTGCTGGCCGCGCTGGACCCGCTCACCGGTGTGGCCAACCGCCGCTCGCTGATCGCCGCGCTGGACCGCGACGTGGCCCGTGCCCAGCGCATGCGCGAGCCCATGGCGCTGATGATGGTGGACATCGACCACTTCAAGGACGTGAACGACCAGTACGGCCATCCGGCGGGGGACCGCGTGTTGTGCAGCGTGGTCAATGTGCTGCGCCAGCGCGTGCGTGCGCAGGACTTGGTGGGCCGCTACGGGGGCGAGGAGTTCATGGTGCTGCTGCCAGACACCGGCCTCACGGGGGCCGAGCAACTGGCGCGCGAGCTGTGCAAGGCGGTCGAGGAATCCCGCTGCCCCGCCGATGGCGTACCCGGCCCCGGCATTGCGGTCACGGTGAGCATTGGCGTGTTTGGCGGGCGGCTGGAGTCGGGTGACAGCTGGGACATGCTGATTGCTGCCGCCGACCGCGCGCTGTACCAGGCCAAGAACAACGGCCGCAACCGCGTCGAGGTGGCCACGGGCTTGCGCCGCCCCAGCGCCCAGCTGGCGGCCCAGGCCAATCCCGAGACCCTGCCCGAGTCTCTGTATTGATCGATGGCGCCCGGCGGGGGGTTGTGTTGGAATGGCGGATTGATCACCTTCTGCCTTCAGGAGTCCCACCATGAACGCCCGCGTGCCCTCCCAAGTCCTTCAGCCTGAGCTTGCCCTGCAGCGTGTCAGCCAGGCCTGGGACAGCGACATTGTTCGCCAGCTCACCGACTACATCGCCATCCCCGCCAAGTCCCCCACGTTCGCTGCTGACTGGGCCGAGCTGGGCCTGCTCGACACCGTGGTGCGCAACGCCGCCGCCTGGGTGGAGTCGCAAAAGGTCGAGGGCCTGACGCTCGAAATCGTGCGCCTGGAAGGCCGCACCCCGGTGCTGTTCTTCGAGATCGCCGCCACCCAGCCCGGCGCCACCGACACCGTGCTCATGTACGGCCACCTGGACAAGCAGCCCGAGTTCTCCGGCTGGCGCAGCGACCTGGGTCCCTGGACGCCCAAGTACGAAGACGGCAAGCTCTACGGCCGGGGCGGCGCCGACGACGGATATGCGGTGTACGCCAGCATCGCTGCGGTGCAGGAACTCAAGCGCCAGAACGTGCCGCACCCACGCATCGTGGGCCTCATTGAAACCTGCGAGGAAAGCGGCTCGCGCGACCTGCTGCCCTACATCGATGCATTGAAGCCCCGCATGGGCAACGTGGCGCTGGTCGTGTGCCTGGACTCGGGCGCCGGCAACTACGACCAGCTGTGGCTCACCACCAGCCTGCGCGGCATGGCCAGCGGCACGCTCAAGGTCGAGATCCTGACCGAGGGCATCCACTCGGGCGACGCTTCGGGCCTGGTGCCCTCGTCGTTCCGCATCATGCGGCAGGTGCTCGACCGGCTGGAAGACAGCGCCACCGGCCGCCTGCTGCCCCAGAGCTTCCATTGCGAAGTGCCCGCCGACCGGCTGGCCCAGGCCCGCGCCACGGCGGCCATCCTGGGCGAAGAGGTGTACCGCCGCTTCCCCTGGGCGCACTACGACTGCGGCGGCTCCACCACGTTTGCCCTGCCCACCACCACCGACCCGGTGCAGGCCCTGCTCAAGCGCACCTGGGAGCCCACGCTCAGCGTGACCGGTGCCGAGGGCTTCCCGGCGCTGCAGGACGCGGGCAATGTGCTGCGGCCCTACACCGCCTTCAAGCTCAGCCTGCGCCTGCCCCCGCTGGTGGACGCCGCGCAAGCCGTGCAGGACCTGAAAGCGCTGCTGGAAGACAACGCGCCCTACCAGGCCAAGGTCACCTTCCAGAGCGGCGGCGGTGCCACGGGCTGGAATGCCCCGGCCACCACACCCTGGTTCGAGCAGGCGCTCAACGAGGCTTCGCAGGCGCACTTTGGCGCGCCCTGCGGCTACATTGGCCAGGGCGGCACCATTCCGCTCATGAACATGCTCAGCGAAGGTTTTCCCACCGCGCAGATGATGGTCTGTGGCGTGTTGGGCCCCAAGAGCAACGCGCATGGCCCCAACGAGTTTTTGCATGTGCCCTATGCCAAGCGCCTCACCGCCTCCGTGGCACATGTGGTGGCGGCCATGGCCCAGCAGGCAGCCGCTGCGGCCACGGCCCCCTGACTCCAGAGGGCGCCACACCAGGCGCCCTGGGTGCTCTTCCTCACGCCTTCCATCACCGGGTCACACCATGGACAAACGCGTATTTCTCCACGCCTGCTCTGCAGCTGCCCTTGCCACTCTCGCGCCGGCGTCCGGTACGGCCCAGACCCCGGCTGGCAGCAGCACACCGGGCCCTCTTCACACGCTGACCGGTACCAACAGCGAAGGCAAACCGGTCATGCTGACGGACTATGCGGGCAAGGTGTGTCTGGTGAGCTTTTTCACCGCTGGCTGCGCTCTGTGCACCAACGAGTTGCGCCTCATGCGCGAGTTTTACACCGCCAATCGCCAACGCGACTTTGTGCTGCTGGGCGTGAACATGGATGAGAAGGCTGCTGACTTCATGCAGTACATCGAGCTGCTCAAGGTATCAGTGCCCGCCGAGCAGCGTTTTCCCATTGCCTGGCGAAACGCTGAGGGGCACAAGGACAGTTTTGGCGCCATTTCTCGGCGTCCCACGCACTTCGTGCTCAACCGCAAGCACCAGCAAGTGCTGCGGCGCGAGGGCAATTTCCTGCCCACCGACTGGGATGACCTCTGGGTATCTCTGGCTTGAAAACCCCGGAGCAGCTTCGCCCGATCAGGGGTCACGCTCTCTGGGTCTTGCCGGCAGTACAAGCCTGACCATTTAGTGCATCGGGTATTTGGGTGCGCCGGGTATGCTGTCCCATCGCGTCTCGAATGCCCTGCTTTCCATGACTTCTGACGAACTGCTTCCTTCGACCCTGACCACCTTCACCGCGAGCGATGGCGAGAACCTGGCTGTGCAGGACTGGCCCCTGCCGCAGGGCGAGCCCTGCCGGGGGACGGTGCTGCTGGTGCACGGCCTGGGCGAGCATGTGGGCCGCTATGACGCGCTGGCCCGCCGCCTCAACGACTGGGGGTTTGCGGTGCGGGGCTATGACCAATACGGCCATGGCGAATCGGCCGGGCCGCGTGGCGGGCTCACGTCGGACATGCGCCTGCTGGACGACCTGGCGGACCTGGTGGACGCCACCCGCGCCCGGATGCTGGCAGGGCAACCCCTGGTGCTGCTGGGCCACAGCATGGGCGGCTTGGTGGCCTCGCGGTTTGTGTCCCTGCACCTGCGCCCGGTGGATGCGCTGGTGTTGTCCTCCCCCGCACTTGATGCCGGCCTGGGCGCCGTGCAAAAGCTGCTGCTGGCCACCTTGCCGCGCCTTGCGCCCAACCTGCGCCTGGGCAACGGGCTGGACGCGCAGTACCTTTCGCATGACAGCGCCGTGGTGGCGGCCTACCTGGCCGATCCGCTGTGCCACGACCGCATCAGTGCCCGCCTGGCCCGCTTCATTGCCGAGGGTGGCCCCGCCACCGTCGCCCGCGCTGCGCACTGGAGTGTGCCCACGCTGCTGATGTGGGCGGGCAGCGACGAGCTGGTCAACCCCGCAGGCAGCCGTGCGTTTGCGGCCGCTGCACCCCAAGCCGTGGTGCAGTCGCACTGCTTTGAACCCCTGTTCCACGAGCTGTTCAACGAAAGCCCCGAGCTGGCGGAGCCGGTGTTCGACCTGCTGCGGCAGTGGCTGGTGCGGCGCTGTCCCGTGGTGGCCTAGGCGTACGGGCCGTTTTTTGGATAAAAAGGCCTTCAAGCGCTAGTGCATCATGCGTTAGTAGCTATCATTTTTGAAATGATGGAGATAGCGCCGGTAGTACGGACCGGCGCAACCGCCTGTGGTGGACGACAGTGCCATAGACGCCCAGCGCGTACACCACCAGCAGCACCGCGGCCATCAGCAGGCCGCCGCTGGTACAGGTGTCCAGGCTGTCCAGAAAATCACTCCAGCCGGGTTCGTCCCGCATCTCCAGGTCATTCCACACCCACAGCACCTTGGCGGCGGTGAAGTAAACGAACATGAGCACGGCGGCGATGCGGCTGCGGCGGTAGATGCCCCACGCCAGCACCCCGCAGATACCTACGTCCAGCCACATCCACGGGGTGAACGTCACCCCGTTGGAACCCAGTGCGGCACCGGTCGTGTTGGCTGCGGTGAGTGCAAACGTCACCAGGGCAGCCCCCCAGGCCCAGCGAATGCAGTGTTGTGCGGCGCGGCTGGGGGTTGTGGGTTGGGGGCCGGGTGTCACAGCCAGCCGTTGTCGCCCAGCATGACCTTCTTGTAGTAGTCGCGGTTGGCCATCATGGCAAACAGGGCGACCCATGCGCCGGTGTAGTGCACCCGGCTCAGCAGGTGCCCAAAGCCCGCCACCGTCACCAGCGTTTCCAGCAGCAGGATGCCCGCAATGCCCAGCCCCCAGTACGCCAAGCCCTTTTTCCACATGCCCTTGGCGACGTAATAAAACGGGCCGAACAGGCCCGCCAGCAGGTTGAAGGTACACGCCGTGCGCTCAAAGAAGCTCAGGTCCTTGAGCTTGGTGAGCTTGAGTCCCCCCGCCCGCTCTATCAGCGCAAATCGTTTTTGCCAGACTTTGGGCAAGTCGGTGGGCACCGCCGTGGGGGTGCCACTGGCTGCGGCGGATGCCGCTTGGGGCGTTGCAAATGGAGTGCCTTCGTTCATGCTGAAAATTCCCTCGGTCGTGTGTTGTTGTGTGCGCCGCAGTGCTTGCCGATGGGCCCGCCTTGCACGGCGCCCGCGATGCTAGGGGCACACCCGTGGGAATTTTTGTGAGCAGTCCTCTGAGTTGTTTGCAGCGGTAACGCGCTGGCCCCACCGAGGGCGCGGGGTGGTGATGAAAATGGCTGATGGCGCTTTCAATTCAAGTGCTAGCAGCTATCACTTTTGAAGCAATCCGCCCAGCATCCCCAGCAGATCGTTGGCATTGCCAAACCCGCCATGGGGCGCCTGTCCCTGGGGGCTCAGGTGGTCGACCAGGCCCGGCAACACCTGCGCCAGTTGCCCCGCCGCAGCGCTGGGGCCCACACCCAATTGCGACGCGATCTGCGCCAGTGGGCCACTGCCCAGCACCTGGGACAGCTGCTCGCCCGAGATTGCGTGGTTGGGCCCGGCGCTCAGCCACGACGCAATCACGTTGCCCAGCCCGGCCTGCTGGAACTTGGCCATCAGCCCCGGCAGGCCGCCCACCGGGCCGTCGTTGCTGAGGAGGGACATGACGGCCTGCACCAGCTGCGGGTTTTGTGCGGCCAGGCTGATCAGCCCTCCCAGGCCACCACCGGCCCCACCCGCCGCAGCGGCGCCACTGCCGCCTTGCGACGCGTTGTTGATGACGGCACCCAGAACGGAATCGAGCAAACCCATGGTGTTCTCCTGTAGAGGAATGAAGGGCGGCAGTGCGCCAGCCCGGACGGAACCACCCATGGTACGCACCTCGGCGGCGCCTTCGTGTCAACAATCGTGAACGGGGTGATGCCGCTGGGGTGCCGCGCCACTACTTGGTGCGGGGTGGGCGCTTGTCGAGCAGTGGCGCACTCACACCTTGTACCCCCACCAGCCCCAGCACCGTGACCAGCGAGGTCTGGGCGCCTTTCCAGGCATCCGTCAGGTCGATCCATTCGGACAGCGCGTGGAACCCTCCTGTCTTGCCGCCGCCCCCGATCACGATGGCCGGGATGCCCAGCGCCATGGGCACGTTGGCATCGGTGCTGGCACCGGCCAGCACCGTCTTGCGGCCAAAGGCGGTGTTGGCGCGCACGGCAGCCTCGACGATCAACGCGTCGGCGGCGGTGCGGCCACCGGGCCGGTCGCCGATGAGCTTGGTCGAGGCGCTCAGGGTGTTCACGCCCCAGCGTGCGTTCTCTTCGGTCACGGCGCTGTCCACGGCGGCCAGCACCTGCTTCTCGGTGGCCAGCAGCGGGGCCATTTCGTCGGAGCGGATGTCCACCGCCATGCGCGCATCGGGCGCGATGGTGTTGACAGACGTGCCGCCGCCCACGGTGCCCACGGTGAAGGTGGTCTTGGGGCTCTTGGGCGTGCGGATCTCGGCGATCTTGGCAATGGCGCGGCCCATGCCGTGAATGGCGCTGGGCACCTCGCCGAACGCGGCGTAGCTGTGGCCGCCCGGGCCCTTGAAGGTCACCTCGTGGCGGTGGCTGCCCGTGCCCAGCACCAGCACCGTGCCATCGGGCGCGGGCTCCAGCGCCACCATGCCGTCGATGTCCAGGTGCTCCTTGAACAAATGCTTCATGCCGCGCAGGTTGCCCAGCTCTTCCTCGCCCACATTGCCCACAAACACCAGGTCGCCCACGGTGGCGATCTTCTGGTCGTTCAACACCTTGAGCCACGACAACAGCACGGCCAGGCCGCGCGTGTTGTCGGAGATGCCGGGCGCATACAGCTTGCCGTCGCGCTCCTTCACCTTCACGTCGGTGCCGGAGGGGAACACGGTGTCCAGGTGGGCCGAGATGACCAGCTTGGGTCCGTTGCCCGTGCCCTTGCGCACGCCCACCACATTGCCTTCGGCGTCAATGGCGGCATTGGTCAGGCCCAGGGCCTGGAGCCGGGCCAGGAAGGCTTCGGCACGCTTTTGTTCCTTGAACGGCGGCGCCTCGATCTCGGTGAGCATGCGCAGGTCTTCGGTGGCGCGGTCGTGGTCGGCCTTCACGGCGTCGAGCAGCTGCAGGATCTGGGGTGCGGCCATCAGCTGGCCGTAGGCCTTGTCCACGGCGGGACGCAGCGTGGTGGGCGTGGGCGCCACGGCGCCGAACTGCGCATGGGCGGCACCGGGCAGCAAGGCGGAGCAGGCGAGGGCCATGGCACCCGCAAGGGCTGTGGCACGGAAGGTATGGAGAGGGAGAGTCATGGTGATCCAGCGAAACACGAACACAAACGGAAGGAGTGACCGGCCTGTCCAGCCATCGTGGATGGAGCCGTGGGCCGGCATGCAGTGCCATGCAATTGTTGGACCGAACCCGGCCCCTGGGCTCTGCTTTAATCTGCCCAGCCGACAGTTTTTCTTACATGCGCAAACACATCCCCAGCACCCGCGCCCTGCTTGTTTTTGATGCCGTGGCGCGCCACCACGGCGTGAGCAAGGCCGCCGAAGAACTCTGCCTCACCCACAGCGCCGTGAGCCAGCAGCTGCGTCTGCTGGAGGGCCAGCTGGGCCTGCAGCTCGTGCAGCGTGGCGCGCGGGGCTCCACCCTCACCGACGTGGGCCGCCGCTACCACGCGCAGATCGTGGGCGACCTGCTGCGGCTGCAGAACCACACGCTCGAAGCCATGGCCCAGCGGCCCGATGGCGCGCGCCTGCTGGTGGGTTGCGTGCCGGTGTTTGCCGAGCGCTGGCTGCTGCCCCGGCTGTCGGCCTTCCTCGCACAGCACAAAGGCTGCAGCCTGCACCTGCAGGTGTACCCCACGCAGATCTACATGGCGGAGATCCCGTTCGACGTGGCCGTGCAGTACGACGACGCGGCCTGGCCCGGCGTGGTGCCCGTGCCCCTGATGCCCGAGGTCTGCGTGGCCGTGTGCGCGCCACAGTCGCGCCACCGGCGCGCCACAGAGCGCGGCGACTTCCGCGCCGTGCCGCTGTTGCAGCTCAGCTCCCGCCTGGGGGCGTGGGACGACTGGCTGGGCCGCGCGGGCATCACGCGCGTGCCGGCCCACACCCTGGGCGGCCACCGCTTTGATCTGTTCTCGATGCTGGTGGAGGCGGTGCGCGCCGATCTGGGTATTGGCCTGGTGCCCCGGTATTTTGTGGAGCGCGAACTGCAATCGGGCGAGTTGGTGCTGGCCCACCCGCACCACGACAGCGGTGCGCGGGGCTACAGCCTCTTTGTGGCGCCGGGGCGCCTGGAAGACCCTGCGGTGGCGGCCTTCGCACAGTGGCTGCGCACCACGGCGCAGGCAGAGGGCGCTGCGGTAGGCCGGTCTTCAGGCGCCGCTTGAAACACGCTGGCGCTGCAGACCCAGCCAGGCCAGCGCCAGCCCCGTCACCACAATCGGCACCAGCGAGCCGGCGTTCAGCAGCGTCCAGCCCTGTGTGGTGACCAGCACGCCCGATGAGAACGCGCTCAGCGCCAGCGTGGCGTACACACAGAAGTTGATGGCCGCCTGGGCGCGGTCTTTTTCCTCGGGGCGGTAGGCCGTCATGGCCAGCGTGGTGGAGCCGGTGAACAGGAAGTTCCAGCCCACGCCCAGGAAGAACAGCGCAATGCCAAAGTGGTGCAGCTCCACGCCCATCAGCGCCACCGCCACACACGCCAGGTTGAGCAACACCCCCGTGCCCATGATGGGCAGCACACCAAACCGCTTGATGAGGTGGCCAGTGACAAAGCCGGGAGCGAACATGCCGATCACATGCCACTCCAGCACCAGTGCCGAGGCATCAAAGGCAAAGCCGCACACCTGCATGGCCAGCGGCGTGGCCGCCATCAGCAGGTTCATCACCCCATAGCCCAGCGCGGCACCCACAATGGCCACGATGAAGGCAGGCTGGCGCATCAGCACTTTGAGCGGGCGCCCCTGCTCGCGCTGCCCCGCCGCATTGAGCACCACGGGCTGCGTCTCAAAGCGAATCGCCGCCATGCACAGCATGGACAACAGCGCCACGCCGATCAGCGCGATGTAGGCGCCCGCAAACGGCACCGGGAACAGCGTGCGCGTGGCGCTGGCCAGGTTGGGGCCCGCCACCGCACCCAGCAGGCCACCGGCCAGCACCAGCGACACGGCCTTTTCGCGGTAGTCCGGCTTGGCCAGTTCGGCGGCCGCAAAGCGGTACAGGCCACCGTTGGCGCTGTAGTAGCCCGCCACCACCGTGGCCGTGCACAGCAGCCAGAAGCTGGCGCTGAACGCGGCCCAGGCACACAGCGCGGCCGACACCACGGCCACGGCCAGCCCGATCTGGAACGACACCTTGCGCCCCCAGCGCGCCTGGCTGTGCGCCACCAGCGGCGTGGACAGCGCACCGCCCACCACATAGCCCATCACCGGCAGTGTGGCCATCCAGCCAAAGGGCGCGAGCTGCAGTCCCACCAGCCCGTTGATGGCGATGAAGACGATGTTGTTGGTCAGGAAAAGGCCTTGGCACAGGGCCAGCAACCACAGGTTCTTGTTCACGGCAGAGGGCGCCTTTTGGCGTCTTTATGAAATGGATGTCCCACGCAGGGCACTGGACGCAAGTCAAGGCCGGTGGGCAGTGTGGAACGCCGGGAAGGCTGGAGCACATCAAAACCCGACTGCTTTGCTCCGGCATTGTGCACTGCCGTTGATGAAGATCAGCGGATGCGCGGAGAGCCCCCCGTATGGTGGCGCCCAGTGCTGTGGCTCCCCACCGGGGCCAGCGTTTGAATGCTTGTGATGGATCCCTTGAAATCGACGGCCACCGCCTTGCCCGGGGCGGCTGGCCCTGCCATGGAACTGGTTTGCCCCGCGGGCAGCCTGCCCGCCCTGAAGGCCGCTGTGGACCACGGCGCCAACTGTGTCTACCTGGGCTTGCGCGACGCCACCAACGCGCGCAACTTTGTGGGCCTTAACTTCGACGAGGCGGCCATCGCCCAGGGCATTAGCCATGCGCATGCGCGCGGCTGCAAGGTCTTCATGGCACTCAACACCTACCCGCAGGCCGCCAACCCGGGGCCGTGGCGCAGCGCCCTGGACGAGGCGGTGGACCTGGGCGTGGACGCGGTCATCCTGGCCGACCCCGGCCTCATGCACTACGCGGTGCAGCACCATCCCCGGCTGCGCCTGCACCTATCGGTGCAGGGCTCGGCTACCAACTACGAGGCCATCAACTTCTACCGCGAGCAGTTCGGCATCGTGCGCGCCGTGCTCCCGCGTGTGCTGTCGATGGAGCAGGTACGCCAGGTCATCGACCGCACGCCGGTCGAGATCGAGGTGTTCGGTTTTGGCAGTCTGTGCGTAATGGTCGAGGGGCGCTGTGCGCTGTCGTCGTACGCGACGGGCGAATCGCCCAACACGCACGGCGTGTGTTCACCGCCGAAGGCCGTGCGCTGGGTGGAGACCCCGCAGGGCCGCGAGTCGCGCCTGAACGGCGTGCTCATCGACCGCTACGCGCCCGGCGAGAACGCGGGCTACCCCACGCTGTGCAAAGGCCGCTTCGACGTGGGGGATGACGAGAACTACTACGCCATCGAAGAGCCCACCAGCCTCAACACGCTGGAGCTGCTGCCCCAGCTGCTCAAGATGGGTGTGCGCGCCATCAAGATCGAAGGCCGGCAGCGCAGCCCCGCCTATGTGGCGCAGGTCACCCAGGTCTGGCGCGAGGCCATGGACCAGTGCCTGGCCCACCCGCACCGCTATGCGCCCAAGACGCGCTGGATGGCCAGCCTGGACCAGGTGGCAGAAGGCCAGCAGCACACGCTGGGTGCCTACCACCGCCCCTGGAAGTAGTGCTTCTCCACAATGACAAAACCCCCGGAGACCGCCCCATGAAACTCTCTCTCGGCCCGCTGCTGTACTACTGGCCCCGCGACACCGTGTTCGCGTTCTACGAGGCCATGGCCGCCACGCCTGTGGATGTGGTGTACCTGGGCGAGACGGTATGCTCGCGCCGCCATGAGCTGCGCCTGACCGACTGGCTGGCGCTGGCGCGCAAGCTGCGGGACGCGGGCAAGGAAGCGGTCTTGTCCAGCCAGGTGCTCATCGAGTCCAGCGCCGACGTGGGGGTGATGCACAAGATCACGGGCAACGGCGAGTTCCTGGTCGAGGCCAATGACATGGGGGCCGTGGGCTGCCTCTCGCGTGCGCCCGCCGGGCCGCAAGCCTTTGTGGCCGGGCCGCACCTGAACCTGTACAACGCGCACTCGCTGCAATGGATGGCGCAATTGGGCGCAACGCGCTGGGTGATGCCGCTGGAGATGTCGCAGGACGCGCTCGCTGCTGTGCTGGCGCAGCGGCCCGCAGGCATCGAGACCGAGGTGTTTGCCTACGGCCGCATGCCCCTGGCCTATTCGGCGCGCTGCTTCACCGCCCGCCACCGCAACCTGCCCAAGGACGACTGCCAGTTCAGCTGCCTGCAACACGCCGACGGTCTGCCGCTGCGCACGCGCGAGGGCGAGGGTTTTCTGGTGCTCAACGGCACACAAACGCAATCGGCGCGCGTCTACAACCTGGCCAACGAACTGGCGGCGATGCAGGCCCAGGGCGTGGACGTGGTGCGACTGAGCCCGCAGGCGCAGCACATGGCGCAGGTGATCGCCGCGTTTGACGAAGCCCGCCGCGCAGTGCTTGCGCAAGAGACGGCTGAAAAGACCCCCGACTTTGTGGAGCGCATGCAGCCCTTCATGCCCGATCTGCCCTGCAATGGCTACTGGTTCGGTCGCCCGGGCCTGGAGCAGGGGCTGCAAGGGGCAGCGCGTGGTGCTGCCACGCGGCCTGCGATGCATCCATAACGCAAAAAAAGCGAATCACCGCATGTACCCCGGAGAACGTTTCAACAGCATCAGCCACCTGGTGGGCGCGCTGCTCGCCACGGCAGGCACGGCCGTGCTCATCACCCTCGCGGCGCGCCTGGGCGACCCGTGGAAGGTGGTCGCGTTCAGCATCTACGGCGCCATGTTGGTGGCGCTGTACGCGGCCTCCACCGCGTACCACAGCGTGCGTCGGCGCACCATCAAGGCCGTGCTGCAAAAGCTGGACCACTGCAGCATCTACCTGCTGATTGTGGGCAGCTACACGCCGTTTGCGCTGGTGTCGCTGCGCGGTGCCTGGGGCTGGTCGCTGCTGGGCGTGGTGTGGGGGCTGGCCCTGCTGGGCATTGCGCAGGAGATCTGGTGGGCGCGGGGTGCACGCGTGCTGTCGCTGGTCATCTACGTGCTCATGGGCTGGCTGGCGCTGGTGGCCGTGGTGCCGCTGTGGCACGCGCTCACGCCAGCCGGGTTTGCCTGGCTGCTGGCGGGCGGGGCCTGCTACACGCTGGGCATCGTTTTCTATGCGCTGGACCACCGCGTGCGCCACGGCCACGGGCTGTGGCACCTGTTTGTGCTGGGCGGCAGCGTCTGCCACTTCTTCACCGTGTTTTTCTACGTGGCCTGAGGGCCCGTCTTCAACCTATGGCTGCTTTCCCTTCTTCACCCACCCCTGCCGCGAACCCACGGCTGGTGCCGCCGCCCGTGGGGGCCTTGCTGGCGCGCCTGCCCGCCTACCCCGGCTCGATGCTGCTGGTGACGGCGCTCAACCTGGCGCTCGCGCGGCACCTGCCTGTGGACGTGGGCCAGGTGCTGCTGCACAAGAAGATGCGGGTGCAGGTGCGCGATGCGCGCGTGGCGTTCGACTTTGCCTGGACGGGCCAGCGCTTCGCCCCCCATGCACCGCTGGTGCCGCCGCAGGTGGCCGATGTCACGCTGAACGCTACGGCCCATGATTTTTTGCTGCTGGCCCAGCGCCAGCAAGACCCGGACACGCTGTTCTTCAGCCGCCGCCTGTCGATGGAGGGCGACACCGAGCTGGGCCTGGTGGTGAAGAACGCGCTCGATGCGATCGAGCTGCCCGTGCTGGACCCGCGCCAGTGGGTCCACAGGCTGGCGCCGCGCCAGGTGCTGGGCCACCTGCGCCGCCGCCTGGACCCCACACCACGCAACGGAGGGTGAGCATGACCACCGACACCCATCCCCAGAACCATCCCTTGGTCTATTCCTGCTCCGGCTGCTCCAGCGCCGCGCAGCTGGCCAACCACGTGGCGCTGCAGCTCGACCGGCGCGGCGTGGCCGAGATGTCGTGCATCGCGGGGGTGGGCGGCGACGTGCCGCACCTGATGAAGACCGTGCGCTCGGGTCGGCCCATCATCGCGCTCGACGGCTGTCCGCTGGTCTGCGTGAAAAGCACGCTGGCGCGCCACGGCATCGCGGCCGACCGGCACTACCAGCTGCAGCAATACGGCGTGAAAAAGCGCACGCACGAAGACTTTGACCCCGTGCAGGCCGCGCTGGTGCTGGAGCAGGTGGAGGCCGATCAGCAGGCGCAGCCCTTGGTTCGTTCTGCCGCCGTGGAGCCCTCGCATGGCTGATGCTGCCCACACCCGTCGCATCATCGTCGCGATCTCGGGCGCCAGCGGCGCCGTGTACGGCGCGCGCCTGCTGCAGGTGCTGCAGGGCCAGAGCGGCATCGAGACCCACCTGGTCGTCTCCGACGCCGGCTGGCGCAACCTGCAGCACGAGCTGGACATGGACCGCCCTGCGGTGGAAGCGCTGGCGCACCGCGTGCACGACGTGGCCAACGTGGGCGCGGCCATCGCCAGCGGTTCGTTCCAGTGCCATGCCATGGTGGTGGCACCGTGTTCCATGCGCACACTCGCCGCCATTGCGCACGGCCTGGCCGACAACCTGCTCACGCGCGCGGCCGACGTGGCCCTCAAGGAGCGCCGCCGTCTGGTGCTGATGGTGCGCGAGTCGCCCCTGCACCTCACGCACCTGCGCAACATGGTGGCCGTGACCGAGATGGGCGGCATCATCTGCCCGCCGCTGCCCGCCTTCTACCTGCGCCCGCAGACCGTGGGCGAGGTGGTGGACTACAGCGTGGCGCGCGTGCTTGATCTCATGGATGTGCCGCACGCCCTGGCGCCTCGGTGGCAGGGCCTGGAGCTGAATGCTCCTTAATTTATAGCTGCTAGGGCAATCAATACCTGCGCTACCAGTCGATTTCATTCAAATCCTGAACCTGACATGGCCTACAGCGACCTGCGCGACTTCATGGCCCAGCTCGAAGTCACGGGCGACCTGCGCCGTGTGGGGGAGCCCGTGTCGCCCCACCTGGAGATGACTGCGCTCAGCGACCGCGTGCTGCGCGCAGGCGGCCCGGCGCTGCTGTTCACCCAGCCCACGGGCCACCGCATGCCGGCGCTCACCAACCTGTTTGGCACCACAGACCGCGTGGCCCGCGCCATGGGCGTGGCCGACCTGCACGGCGTGCGCGCCCTGGGCGAACTGCTGGCCACCCTCAAGGAGCCCGAGGCACCCAAGGGCTTCAAGGACATGGTGGGCATGGGCCAGCTGCTCAAGACCCTGTGGAACATGGCGCCGCACACCGTGGCGCGCGGCGCGCCCTGCCAGCAGGAGGTGTGGGAGGGGCCCGATGTCGATCTGGCCCGCCTGCCCGTGCAGCACTGCTGGCCCGGCGACGTGGCCCCGCTCATCACCTGGGGTCTGACCATCACGCGTGGCCCGCGCAAGGCGCGGCAGAACCTGGGCATCTACCGCCAGCAGGTGCTCTCGCGCAACCAGGTCATCGTGCGCTGGCTGGCCCACCGGGGCGGCGCGCTGGACTTTGCCGACCACTGCGCCGCCCACCCCGGTCAGCCTTACCCCGTGGCCGTGGCGCTGGGGGCCGACCCGGCCACGCTGCTGGGCGCCGTCACGCCCGTGCCCGACAGCTTGAGTGAGTACCAGTTCGCCGGCCTGCTGCGCGGCGCCCGCACCGAGGTGGCGCCCGCGTTGGGTGTGCCCCTCTCGGTGCCCGCCACCGCCGAGATCGTGCTCGAAGGCCACATCCAGCCCGATGCCCATCACCCGAGCGGCTGGCAGCATGCGCTGGAAGGTCCGTACGGCGACCACACCGGCTACTACAACGAATGCGCCGAGTTCCCCGTGCTCACCGTGGACCGCATCACCCTGCGCAAGGACGCGATCTACCACAGCACCTACACCGGCAAGCCGCCCGACGAACCCGCCGTGCTGGGCCTGGCGATGAACGAGCTGTTCATCCCGCTGTTGCAAAAGCAGTTCCCCGAGATCGTGGACTTTTATCTGCCGCCCGAAGGCTGCAGCTATCGGCTAGCGGTGGTCAGCATCCGCAAGGCCTACGCGGGCCACGCGCGGCGCGTGATGATGGGCGTGTGGAGCCACCTGCGCCAGTTCATGTACACCAAGTTCATCGTGGTGGTGGACGCGGATGTTGACGTGCGCGATTGGAGGGAAGTGATCTGGGCCATCACCACCCGCATGGACCCGGCGCGCGACACGCTGCTGGTGGAGCACACCCCCATCGACTACCTGGACTTCGCCTCGCCTGTCAGCGGCCTGGGCAGCAAGATGGGGATGGACGCCACCAACAAGTGGCCCGGCGAGACGCAGCGCGAATGGGGCCGCCCCATGGCCATGGACGCCGCCGTGCAGGCGTGCGTGGACGGTCTTTTCACAGCGCTGGGCCTGTGACCCGTCCGTGCACCACGGCGGTGCTGTGCGCTCCAGTCACGTAGAAGACAAGCACGCCCCGCGTTGTTTGCGACGATGCGCCAGCCCCGGCAAAGAGGGCTCTGCACCGGCATCCCACGGATGCCGCGATGCAGCACCGCGCACACCACAAGGAGACGACAGCAATGCAGCAGCCCGGCAGCATGATGGATCGGCCGTTACTGGTCTCGGCCATCCTCGAGCACGGTGAGAACCAGTACGGCGACCAGCAGATCGTCTCGCGCGACACCAATGGCAGCCTGCACCGCTACCGCTTTGCCGACATGGCCAGGCGCGCCCGACAGCTCGCCAACGCATTGCAGGCGCTGGGCCTGCGCCCTGGCAGCGTGGTGGGGTCGCTGGCCTGGAACAACCACCGCCACCTGGAGGCGTATTACGCCGTGTCCGGCAGCGGCATGGTCATGCACACCTGCAACCCGCGCCTGCACCCTGAGCAGCTGGCCTACATCGTCAACCACGCCGACGACGAGGTGGTGCTGTTTGACACTACCTTCGCACCACTGGTGCGCGCCATTGCGGCGTCGTGCCCCCGCGTGCGGCACTGGGTGGCGCTGTGTGATGCGGACACGCTGGGCAGCATCGACCTGCAAGGGGTGCCCGGGGTCGAGGCCTACGAGACCCTGGTGGCCGGCCAGCATGACCGCTTTGAGTGGCCCGAATGTGATGAAAAGACCGGCGCAGCGCTGTGCTACACCTCGGGCACCACCGGCAACCCCAAGGGCGTGCTGTATTCGCACCGGGCGCTGGCGCTCAGCGCCCTGTCGGCCTGCATGCCGGGCGTGCTGAGCATCAGCGCGCGGGAGACCATCCTGCCCGTGGTGCCCATGTTCCACATCAACGCCTGGTGCCTGCCCTATGCGGCCCTGATTGGCGGGGCCAAGCTGGTGCTGCCCGGCCCGCGCCTGGACGCCGCCAGCCTGTACGAGCTGATGGAGACCGAGCGCGTCACCGTCAGCGCGGGTGTTCCCACCATCTGGATGGGCCTGATCCAGCATGTGGAGCAGCACCAGTTGCGCTTTACCACCATGCGGCGCACGGGCGTGGGGGGATCTGCCATGCCCAAGGCGCTGATCGCCAAGTTCAACGACGTGTACGACGTGGAGGTGCGCCATGGCTGGGGCATGACCGAGACCACGGCCATCGCCACCATGAGCGTGCTGGGCGCGGCCGATGCCGAACTGCCACCCGAGGAGCGCCACGCGCTGGTCGCCAAGCAGGGCAAGTCGGTGTTCGGCATCGAACTCAAGCTGGTGGACGAAAACGGCACCAGCCTGCCCCGGGACGGCGTGGCGCAGGGCGAGCTGATGGTGCGCGGCCAGTGGATCGTGGACCGGTACCACAAGGCCGAGCGTTCGGCGCTGGCCGATGGCTGGTTTCCCACCGGCGATATCGCCACCATCAGCCCCCAGGGCGTGGTGCAGATTCGCGACCGCACCAAGGACGTGATCAAGTCGGGCGGCGAGTGGATCAGCTCCATCGATCTGGAGAACGCCGCCGTGGCGCATCCGGCGGTGGCCATGGCCGCTGTCATCGGCGTCAAGCACCCCAAGTGGGACGAACGCCCGCTGCTCTTCATCGTGCGCAAGCCCGGCCAGTCGCTCGACAAGGCGCAGATCCTGGACTTCCTCGCAGAGCGTGTTGCCAAGTGGTGGCTGCCCGACGAAGTGCTGTTTGTCGAAAGCCTGCCGCTGGGCGGCACCGGCAAGGTCCAGAAAAACGAGCTGCGGCAACGCCATGGCTCGGTGTTCGGCGGCGAGTGACATCGCCCCGCATTGACGCAGTTCCTACCCACCCACCCCACGGAGACACACATGAACATGGTTCCCAGGAAATGGCCTCATCAATGGCTCAAGGTCGGCGCATGCGCCGCAGCGCTGGTGATGGCTGCGCACGCCGGGGCTGCCGAGACGGTGAAGATCGGCTTCATCGACCTGCTGTCCGGCCCGTTTGCGCTCACCGGCCAAAGCTCGCTCAACCAGCTGCGCGAGGTGGTGGCGCAGGTCAACGCCAAGGCCGGGCCGAACGAGCCCAAGTTCGAGGTGATGGACTTTGACAACAAGGGCACGCCGCAGGAGAGCCTGAACGCGCTCAAGGCTGCCACTGACCGGGGCGTGCGCTACATCACCCAGGGTGGTGGCTCGGGCGTGGCGCTGGCGCTGGTGGATGCGCTGAACAAGCTCGCCGAGCGCGACCCCGAGCGCGCGACCGTGTACCTCAACTACGCCGCCATGGACCCGCAGCTCACCAACGAGCGCTGCAGCTTCTGGCACTTTCGCTTCTATCCGTCGAGCGAGATGAAGATGGAGGCGCTGACCACCTACCTGCAAGGCCGCAAGGACGTGAAGCGCGTGTACCTGCTCAACCAGGACTACACCCACGGCCGCCAGGTCTCCAAGGCTGCCAAGGAATACCTGGCCCGCAAGCGGCCTGACATCGAGGTTGTGGGCGATGACTTCATCCCCATCGCCCAGACGCGCGACTTCGCCTCGTACGTGGCCAAGATTGCCGCCACCAAGGCCGACACCGTCATCACCTCCAACTGGGGCAGCGATCTCACGCTGCTGTTCAAGTCCTCGCGCGACTATGGCCTGAACATCAACTACTTCACGCTCAATGCCAACAACCCCGGCACGCCCGCGCAGATCGGGCCCTGGGGCGAAGGCAAGGTCGGGGTGATCTGGAACTGGGTGCACAACGCCCCCACCCCCGAGCTCGAAAAGATCTACTTGGACTACAAGAAGAAGACCGGTGAAGACTTTGTGTTTGCCGCCCACTGGAACAGCGTGCACATGCTGCGCGAAGCCATGCGCAAGGCCCAGTCCACCGACGCCAAGAAGGTGGCCCTGGCCCTGGAAGGCATGACCTACAAGAGCCCCATGGGCGAAGTGCGCATGCGCAAGACCGACCACCAGCTCGAAGCCCCGCTGTACCTGGGCATCTGGGCCAAGCAGGGCAGCAAGGGCGTGAAGTACGACGCGGAGAAGACCGGCTACGGCTTCCGCTCCGAAGTGGCGTGGGACAACTACATCAGCGCCCAGCCGACTTCCTGCCAGATGAAGCGGCCGTCCTGAGCTCCCTGCCATCTCTGCGCCTGCACGCCACGCACTGTGCGTAGCTGCTGCAGGCGCAAACGCTTTCCCCAAGGGCACGCTCGTTGCGGAGCCTTGCCATCAGCGCTGCATCGGTCCGCAGCGCAAACGGCCGTGCATCGGGATAAGCCACCTTTAACTGCTGGCGCAAGCCGGTGATTCTTTGACTGGCGTGGCCGGCATCGGCCCCGCTCTTTCTCGCTTGTGAGCGGGGCGTGCACACGACCCACGCGCGCGGGCTCTGTGCGTGATCGCATCCACGCGCCAGCCCAGGCCCCCAGTCCGCAGCCCTCGCTGACGGGCACCCCACACCTCCAACACCTCTTGCCCTGCACGCCCTGGTGGGGCGTGCGCCGCCTCGGCGCTTTTGCGCCCCTGGCTCCGTGCGGGAGGCGCAAGCCCCATGCAGGCGAGCCCTTGCTCCGCAGGGCGTGCGGCACGCCAGGTCTCCTTCTTTCGGTCTTTGCATCTCCCGTCAGATGATTTGGTTGTAAAGAAAACGATTTTTATTCGTTTGGTTTTGGCTGACCACGGCATAGATTGGTGGCTATCCCCATCCAAAACCGCTTTCCCCCACGTTCCAGGAGACCCTGTCCATGTCCGCCGATGCCCTTGAGATCACCTTGCCCGAAGCCCTGGAGGCTGCCCGCGCAGATGCCGCTGCCCAGGGGCTGAACTACGCCGGTGGCGTGCGCCCGCCCGTAGCGTGGGCGCTGGTGCAGTCGGGCCAGGCCGTGCTGGTGGACGTGCGTTCGGCCGAAGAGCGCAAGTTTGTGGGCCATGTGCCCGGCAGCCAGCATGTGGCCTGGGCCACGGGTACAGCGCTCACACGCAACCCGCGTTTTGTGCGCGAGCTGGAGGCCCGGCTGGCCAAGGACGGCGGCAAAGATGCCGTGGCGCTGCTGCTGTGCCGCAGCGGCAAGCGTTCGGTGCTGGCGGCCGAGGCAGCCGCAGCAGCGGGGTTCCGCCATGTGTTCAACGTGCTCGAAGGCTTCGAAGGCGAGATCGATGCCCTGCAGCACCGCGGCGGTGGTGATGGATGGCGCTTTCACAACCTGCCGTGGGTGCAGGACTGAAGAGCAGCGCGCGGACCTCCCGAACTTTGCAGACTGGATGAACCGGTTCGACCGGTGTGAAACCCATGGCCCTTTTTGACATTGAACAGATCGCGCAATCCTTGAGCGCGGCCCGGCGCGAGTGGCGCGATGCGCACAACCGCTTGCAGGATGCGGGCGAACGCGAGTTCCCCTCGCGCGACGCACTGGCCCATGTGGTGCACCAGCTCAAGGGCGCACTCTTTCCCATGCGGCTGGGCCCTTACGACCTGCGCCAGGAGAGCGAAGACTTCTACGTCGCCCACACGCTGGACAGCGCCTTGCATGCGCTGCATGTACAGATCGGTCTGGAGCTGCGCTACAGCGGCCGTCGGCGAGGCCTGGACGGGGCGGATGCGGACGCCCAGGCACGCCAATCGGCCCAGGCGTTTGCGCAGTCGCTGCCCGCCATCCGCCGCCTGCTCGACAGCGATGTGCTGGCGGCCTACCAGGGCGACCCGGCGGCCCGCAGTGTGGACGAAGTGCTGCTGTGCTACCCCGGCATCCTGGCCATGATCCACCACCGCCTGGCACATCGGCTGTACCAGCTGGGCTTGCCGCTGCTGGCGCGCATCGTGGCCGAGCTGGCGCACAGCGAAACCGGCATTGACATCCACCCCGGCGCGCAGATTGGAGCGGGATTTTTCATCGACCACGGCACGGGTGTGGTGATTGGCGAGACCGCCGTCATCGGCCAGGGCGTGCGGGTCTACCAGGCGGTCACGCTGGGCGCCAAGCGTTTTCCCATCGATGCCGAAGGCCACCTGCAAAAGGGCTTGCCGCGCCACCCGGTGGTGGAAGACGACGTGGTGATCTATGCAGGGGCCACCATCCTGGGCCGCGTCACGCTGGGCCGGGGCGCCGTCATCGGCGGCAACGTCTGGCTCACGCACGACGTGCCGGCCGGCGGCAATGTCACCCAGGCCAGCTCACTGGAGTCGGGCCGTTTTGCCTCCGTGCTGGCGGGGGCTGCGCTATGAGCACGCTGGTCCAGGGTTTTGGCATCGCCGTGCGCCAGTCGCGCGAGGCCCGGGGCTGGTCGCAGGAGCGCCTGGCCGAACACTCCGACCTCAACCGCTCCTATGTGGGCGAGATCGAGCGGGGCAGCGTGATTGCCTCGCTGGCCACCGTCGAGAAGCTGGCCGGTGCGCTGGGCGTGGCGGCTTCGGGCCTGGTGGTGCGGGGCGAGGCTGTTCAGCGTGCCCAGCTGGTGCGTGGCATCGAGTTGGCGGCTATAGCCTGTTGAGGCGGCCCACCCTGCCACGGGACACTGCGCCCATTCCATTTTTCATCACTGATTTTTACCCCAGGGAGTTTCACTATGTCGGCAACAGTGGGCGGCACGACCGCACTCGGCGATAGCGCCGCGCGGCAACTAGCCAATGCAACCAAGACCGTTCCCCAGCTGGAGACCATCAGTCCCCGCTGGCTGACCCACCTGCTGCAGTGGGTGCCGGTAGAGGCGGGCATCTACCGCCTCAACAAGGTCAAGAACCCTGAAGCCATCAAGGTGGCGTGCACCGCCAAGGAGTCGGAGAACCAGCTCCCGCGCACCTTTGTGGACTACGAAGAAAACCCCCGCGAGTACCACCTGAATGCCGTGAGCACCGTGCTTGACGTGCACACCCGCGTGTCGGACCTGTACAGCAGCCCGCACGACCAGATCAAGGAACAGCTGCGCCTGACGATCGAGACGATCAAGGAAAACCAGGAAAGCGAACTCATCAACCACCCCGACTACGGCCTGCTGGCGCAGGTGACGGAAGAGCAGCGCATCTTCCCGCTCACGGGCGCGCCCACGCCGGACGACCTGGACGAGCTGCTGACCAAGGTCTGGAAGGAGCCCGCGTTTTTCCTGGCGCACCCGCTGGCCATTGCCGCTTTCGGGCGCGAAGCCACCCGCCGTGGCACACCACCACCCACCGTGAGCCTGTTCGGCTCGCAGTTCATCACCTGGCGCGGTATTCCGCTGATCCCTTCGGACAAGGTGCCCGTGGCCGATGGCAAGAGCAAGATCCTGCTGCTGCGCGTTGGCGACAAGCGACAGGGTGTGGTGGGCCTGTTTCAGCCGGGCCTGCCGGGCGAGCAGGGCCCGGGCCTGTCGGTGCGTTTCATGGGCATCAACAACCACGCGATCGCGTCGTACCTGATCTCGCTGTACTGCTCGCTGGCGGTGCTGACCAGCGACGCACTGGCGGTGCTGGACGACGTCGAGGTCAACAAGTACCACGACTACCCTGACACCTACAAGTAATCTGCGGTGAGCAACATCCCTTCCACCTCAGTGGGCGTGCCCGACGCACCCGAGGCGCCGATCAGCCCGGCGCTGCTGGCACAGATGGCCACGGCGTTTTTCTCGGCCCGGCCGGGCGAGACGCCGCAGCTGCCCTCCAGCACCCCCTCCACATCACCGGCCACAGTCCCGAGCTTTGCCCAGGCATCGCCTGCTCCGGCCGGTGTGCAGGCGCCCGTCAACATCGCGCCTGCGGGCTCGCCGCTGGCCAGCCCGGCGGGCTTTGGGCCCAGCGTGCCGGGCACACCGTTCCCGCAAGGGCAGGTGCCGGGCGCCAACGTGGTGCCGGGCTCGCCCACGCCCGTGTTGTCGCTGGCGAACCGCGCACCCGCCCTGCTGCCCCACGCCACCGCCGCCAATGGCGTGCCCGACACCGTGGTCACTGCCGTGCCGGGCTATGAGCCCCGCTTTGGCAGTGGCGTGCTGGGTGTGCCCGAGGCGGCGGGTGCCAGCGGTGCATCTGCTGGCAGCCACCCTGCGGCCAGCGCGTCATCGTTCTACTTCCTGTCGCGCCAGCACGGGCAGCCGTCGCCCGGTGGCCACAGTGGCACGCCAGGCAATGCGCTGGGCCCCACCCGCGTCAGCGACGAACTGGCCCGCCAGCCGTTTTCCAACCTGCAAGGGGTGGACCTGCGCGGCACACCAGCGCCCTCGTCTGCACCGTTGGCGCAGGCGTCTCCTGGCACTGCCCCACAGTTCTACTTTGCCGATGCGGTGGTGCTGCCCAGCGGCTATGTCACCCCGGCCAAGCCCGCGCCGCACGCCACGGTGCCGCTGGCGGGGCAGGGGCAGCATCCGCCGTTTGACGTGCATGCCATCCGCCGCGACTTTCCGGTGCTCTCCGAGCGCGTGAATGGCCGGCAGCTGGTGTGGTTCGACAACGCGGCCACCACGCACAAGCCCCGGGCGGTCATCGACCGCATCAGCTACTTTTACGAGCACGAAAACTCCAACATCCACCGCGCCGCCCATGAGCTGGCTGCACGTGCCACGGACGCCTATGAAGGCGCTCGCCAGCGCGTGAAGAACTTCATCAACGCGCCGGATGTGAACGAGGTGATTTTTGTGCGTGGCACCACCGAGGCCATCAACCTCGTGGCCAAGAGCTGGGGCGCGCAACACATTGGCGAGGGCGACGAGATCATCGTCAGCCACCTGGAGCACCACGCCAACATCGTGCCCTGGCAGCAGCTTGCGGCGGCCAAGGGCGCCAGGCTGTGCGTGATCCCGGTGGACGACTCGGGCCAGGTGCTGCTGGATGAATACCAGAAGCTCCTGAACGACCGCACCAAGATCGTGTCCGTCACGCAAGTGTCGAACGCGCTCGGTACGGTGGTGCCCGTGAAGGAGATCGTGGCCCTGGCGCACCGCGCAGGGGCCAAGGCGCTGGTCGATGGCGCGCAGTCCATCTCGCACATGCGGGTGGACGTGCAGGACATCGGTGCCGACTTCTTCGTGTTCTCGGGCCACAAGGTGTTCGGGCCCACCGGCGTCGGCGTGGTCTGGGGCAAGCGCGAGGTGCTGGAAGACATGCCCCCCTGGCAGGGCGGCGGCAACATGATTGCCGACGTGACCTTTGAGAAGACGGTGTTCCAGCCCATCCCCAACAAGTTCGAGGCTGGCACCGGCAACATCGCCGACGCCGTGGGCCTGGGGGCCGCCATCGACTACGTGAACCGCGTGGGCATCGAGAACATTGCGCAGTACGAGCATGACCTGCTGGTGTATGGCATGCAGCAGCTGGGCGCCATTCCAGGTGTCCGCCTGATCGGCACGGCGGCGCACAAGGCCAGCGTGATGTCCTTCGTTCTCGCGGGCTACACCACGGAAGAGGTCGGCAAGGCGCTCAACCAGGAGGGCATTGCGGTGCGCACGGGCCACCACTGCGCGCAGCCCATCCTGCGCCGCTTTGGCGTGGAGACCACGGTGCGGCCGTCGCTGGCGTTCTACAACACGTTTGACGAAATCGACTGCCTCACGACCGTGGTACGCAGGCTGGCGGCGCAACGGCGATAGCCTGAGCCCGCACCGGCTGCAGTGCCAGCCGGGTGCGATCAAAAAAAGGGGAAGTGGGTGTTGTGCCCACTTCCCCTTTTTATGTCGTGGCAGTGTGTGAGTCTTCCGTTATCAGGCCACCGCCAACTCAATGGCTGCTCCGTGGGTCTGGTCCAGTCGCCATGCCGGGGCAGTCTGTGCTGCAGGCGAGCTGGTGCCCAGTACCAGGGCAAACGGCCCGGGGCCACGCGTGGCAAGCTGCTGCGCTCCGGCGGCGTGCGGGGCAGCACTTTGGGTTGGCTGCGTCAGTACCAGCGTGGTGGTTCCCAGGGCTATGGTGGCCACCCGTGCGCCGGCGCCAGGCAACACCAACGGCGTGCCAATGTGTGCCGCCTGTGCCTCACCCAGCAAGGCGCGGTAGCGGGCCAGGCTGGCATCAAGGTCTTCCACCGCAATCGACAGGCTGAGCACGCCGCGTGCGCCGTTGGGGTGCACGCGGGCGTCGCCCTCGGGCACACGCAGCGCGCGGGGGGTGAGGTCTCCGCACAGAAACGGCAGGTCGGCCGATGGCGGGCGGGCCGTTTGCCATTGCAGGCGCTCGCCATCGGGCCGCAGGCGGCCTCCGTCGTGCGGGCCGCTGTAGGCCAGGCCCCGGGCCTGTGCGTTGCTCACGGTGGCCGCAGTGCCAGGCGGCAGCAATGCAAAGTCCACGATGCCGTCCCCATGCTGGTTCAGCAGTTCCCACCAGCGGTCGCCGGGCGAAGGGGAACGCCAGGCGATGAGTTCAAAGTAGGCGCCATCGGCCAACACGACCAGGGCGTTGTAGGTGGGCCGTCCCGGGTGCTCGCCACCCTGCAGCACGTTAAAGCCAAGGGCGCGGTAGTCGGTGATGGTCTGCTCCAGATCCTTCACCGCGATCACGATGTGGTCGAGTGTCAATGCCATGGGGTTCCTTGTTGCTTTCGTCGAGTTCAGGCCGCCACGGCTTCTGCGTTGGCCCGTTGGGGTGCGGAGGCGGCGGAGTTCACCAGCTTCACTTCGGCGTGGATGTGCTGCGGGTTGCGCAGCAGGTTGAGGATGGGGCAGGTCTGCTCGACCGCCTGAAACAGCGCGTCAATGTCAGCCCGGCTGGCGGGTGAGTCGATGTGCACCGTGTAGGCAATGTGGTGCGGCCAGATGGGCGTGGCCTCGTGCCCAGGCTTGCCGCCGCGCGGGTCGATCACGCCGCTGACCTCCACCTCCAGGCTCGTCAAAGGCACCTGGCGCAAGGCCGCCTGGATCAGGACGATGTGTGTCACGCAACTGCCCAGCACACCGAGCTGCAACTCGGGCGAACTCGGGCCCAGGTTGTAGCCCGCGAAGTCGGGCGGGCTGTCGCTGATGACCTGGTGGTCGCGGATGCGGATGCGGCGTACGCCGCTGCGACCCTCGGCGCTCACGCGCGCCTGCAGGGCGGCCGGTTGTGCAGTGCCTGCGTCGATGGCGGCATTGCGCGCGAGCACGGCGGCACGCTTTTCAGCCAGGTAGTCGTTGAGGTGGCTATTCGAATGGGGCATGGATGTTCTTTCCAACGCCTTCCGCGCCCGGACATCGGGCGTGGGTAAAGCGGCGTCGCACATGCATTGTTCGGGGCCACACCCGCGCTGGAAACAAACAAAACTGCGCTCGCATATGCGGGTTTCAGATATGCCTGGCGGGGCTGCGTTCTGCGGCCTGCTTCGTCGTTTTCCGAATATGCATGCTACGTAATAGGTACACGTTTGGATGGTGCGTCGATAGCATGCATACACATGAATCGGTCCACTTTGGGGCCGGTGTTTCATGGTCTGTCAATGCCGGTCCGGCGACGAGGTACGAACGTGTTTTCTCTGAAGAAATCAATGGGATGGAGGGTGTGGGGTGCGTCTGCGCTGGCGCTGGGCGTGCTGGTGGCGGGCTGCTCCAAGCAGGCCAGCGAGCCAGCCGCCTCCACCGGTGCCGCCACCGACCAACCCGTGCAGGGCGGCACGCTGGTGTATCTGGAGCAGCAGGCGCACACCAACCTGTACCCACCGGCGGGGGGCTTCTATCCGAACGGCGGCATCCTCAACCAGATCACCGACAAGCTCACCTACCAAGACCCTAAGACGCTGGAGATCCAGCCCTGGATCGCCGAGTCGTGGGAGGTCAACCCTACCGCCACCGAGTACACCTTCAAGCTGAAGAAAGGCGTGACCTTCTCGGACGGCACTCCGCTGGATGCCGTCGCCGTGGCCAGGAACTACGACACCTACGGTCTGGGCAACAAGGAGCTCAAGCTGCCCGTGTCCGAAGTCATCAACAACTACGAACGCAGTGAGGTGGTGGACTCGTTCACCGTCAAGTTCTACTTCAAGAAGCCATCGCCCGGCTTCCTGCAGGGCACATCCGTCATCGGCTCGGGCTTGGTGTCGCTGGCCACGCTGGCGCGGCCGTTTGAAGAGCTGGGCGATGCGACCAAGATCATCGGCTCCGGGCCCTTCGTGGTGACGGCCGAGACGCTGGGCAAGGAGCTCACGCTCACCGCCCGCAAGGACTACGCATGGGGCCCCGCCAAGCACGCCCACCAGGGCCGTGCGCGCCTCGACGAGATCAAGCTCATCGTCACGCCCGAGGACAGCGTGCGCATCGGTGCGCTGCTGTCGGGCCAGGCGGGCTTCATCCGCCAGGTGCAGGCCTATGACGAAAAGCGCGTGCTCGACCAGAAGTTCGCCATCTACGCGCCCTCCACGCGCGGCGTGAACAACAGCGTGGTCTTTCGCCCCGACAACGCGCTGGTGGCGGATGTGAAGGTGCGCCAGGCGCTGCTGCATGCCACCAACACGAAGGAGATCGTGCAGACCCTGTTCTCGGCCAACTACCCGCAGGCCACATCGGTCATCGCGTCCACGGCCCTGGGTTATGTGAACCTGTCGGCCAAGCTGGGTTACGACGAGGCCAAGGCCAAACAATTGCTGGATGACGCCGGCTGGAAGCTCAATGCCAACGGCCTGCGCGAGAAGGACGGCAAGGAACTGGTGCTAGCCGCATACGAGTCGCTGCCGCAGCCGCAGAACAAGGAAACCCTGCAGCTCGTGGCCCAGCAGTGGGCCAAGGTGGGCGTCAAGCTCAACGTGCTGGCAGGCGACTCGGGCAGCCGCACCGTGGACAGCCTCGACCCTGAGAAGACCCCTGTCGCCCCCGGCATGGTGGGCCGCGCCGACCCCGACGTGATCAAGAGCAACTACTACCCCACCAACCGCAACGTGCTGCTGCAAAAGGGTGGGGTGAGCAGCAAGGTCAAGTCGTTCGAAGACACGAAGCTGAACGGTTTGCTCGAAGCCATTGCTGCCGAGACCGATCCGGCCAAACGGCTCGCGTTCACGGCCGACGTGCAGAACTACCTGATCGACCAGGCCTATGTGATCCCGGTGTTCGAAGAGCCGCAGGCCTTTGCGGGTGCGCCTTCGGTGAAGGGTGTGGAGTTTGAGGCAGTGGGCCGCCCCAGCTTCTACGGCACCTGGGTCGCTGCAAAACACTGACCTTTTGACGGCGCCAGTTTCGCAGGCCCAGCGCCCTTTGCGGCACAAGGAATGATCGATATGTTCATCAAGTACCTCGCCAACCGCACCGGGCAGGCCCTGCTGGTGCTGTGGGCCGCCTTCACGGCGTCGTTCGTGCTGCTCCAGCTGTTGCCGGGCGATGCGATCTTGATCAAGTTCCTGAACCCCGAGTTTGGCCTGGGCCCGCAGGAGATCGCCGACATCCGCGCGGCCTATGGGGCCGACACGTCGGTGTGGCAGCAGTACCAACACACGCTGCTGGGCTTCCTCAGTGGCAACTTCGGTTACTCGGTACAGGCGGGCGTGCCGGTGAGCCAGGGGCTGGCCACCAACCTGCCGCCCACGCTGCGCCTGGCGGGGCTGGGGTTTGCGGCGGCGCTGCTGCTGGCGGTGGTGCTGGCCTTTGCCTCGCAACTCACGCGCTGGGGCTGGCTGCGCTCGGCGCTGCAGTCGCTGCCTTCGCTGTTCATCTCGGTGCCGGTGTTCTGGCTGGGGATCATGCTGATCCAGGTGGTGTCGTTCCGCCTGGGGTGGATTCCGGTGATCAACCCCGGCAAGTGGCAGGGCCTGGTGCTGCCCACCCTCACGCTGGCCATCCCCATCGCCGCGCCGCTGGCGCAGATCCTGGTCCGCAACATCGACGAGGTACTCACCCAGCCTTTCGTGGCCGTGGCGCGCGCCAAGGGCGCCACACGCCAGTGGGTGTTGTGGAAACACGTGGCGCGCAACGCGGTGCTGCCCACGCTGACGATTGCGGGCGTGCTGTTTGGCGAGCTGCTGGCTGGGGCCGTGGTGACCGAGGCAGTGTTCGGCCTCAACGGCCTGGGCAGCCTCAAGCAGCAGGCGGTGGGCAACCAGGACACCGCCGTGCTGCAGGCGGTGGTGGTGGTCTCGGCCACGGCCTTCGTGTTCATCAACCTGGTGGTGGACCTGCTCTACCCCGTGTTCGACCCCCGCCTGCGTTCGCGCCTGGGCACCTGAGGAGATCCCGCATGACCACCACGTCTTCGACCGCCAGCCTGGGCGCTTTCACGGGTACCGCACAGCCGGCCCCACACCGCTTTGAGCGTGCCGTGGCGGCGCCTGCTGCTGTCGTGGTGCCCACGGTGCCCATCCCTGCCGCCCCGCCGCCGCGCGCGCACAGTGACACATGGGGCCGTCGTCTGGTGCAGCGCGCGCGCAGGGCACCCATCAGCCTGTGGCTGGCCTGGGGCGTTCTTGCGCTGGTGGCGCTGTGGGCCGTCGCGCCCGGTGTGTTCACCAGCTACAGCGCCACGATGGGCGTGGCCGGCCAGCAACTGCAGGCGCCGTCGGCTGCGCACTGGCTGGGCACGGATGCGCTGGGGCGCGACGGCTATGCTCGGCTGGTGTTCGGTGCGGTGCATTCGCTGTCAGGCGCATTCCTGGCGGTGGCCGTGGGGCTGGTGCTGGGCACGCTGCTGGGCGTGCTGGCCGGGTCCATCGGCGGCTGGGTGGAGGACGTGATCATGCGCACCGTCGATGTGCTGCTGTCGGTGCCGTCGCTGCTGTTGTCGCTCTCCATCATCATCATCCTGGGCTTTGGCACGCTGAACGCGGCGGTGGCCGTGGGTGTTGCGTCGGTCGCCAGCTTTGCGCGGCTCACACGGTCCGAGGTGGTGCGCGTGCGCCGTTCCGACTATGTGGAGGCGGCCTTTGGCAGCGGCGGGCGCTTTGGCGCGGTGCTGTGGCGCCATGTGCTGCCCAACTCGCTGACCTCGGTGATCGCCATGGCGGCGCTGCAGTTCGGCTCGGCCATCCTGTCGATCTCGACGCTGGGGTTTTTGGGCTACGGCGCGCCGCCGCCCACCCCCGAATGGGGCCTGCTCATCGCCGAGGGGCGCAACTACATCTCGACGGCCTGGTGGCTCACCACCGTGCCGGGGCTGGTGGTGGTGGCCGTGGTGCTGGCGGCCAACCGCATCAGCGCGGCGTTGACGAAGGGGCGCGCATGACCACCATCGCCCAGGCCGTGGCGCCGCCGCCGGTGCTGGAGGTGGAGAACCTCTCCATCACCTACCGCGACAAGGACCATGAACAGCGTGTGGTGCACGGTGTGTCATTCGCCATTGCACCCGGCGAGGTCGTGGCGCTGGTGGGCGAATCGGGCTCAGGCAAGACCACCACCGCGCAAGCCCTCATCGGGCTGCTGGCCGACAACGGCCGGGTGGAGCATGGCGCGATTCGCCTGAACGGTACGGACGTCGCCGGCTGGTCGCCCGACCGCTTCGACAGCGTGCGCGGCCGCGTGGTGAGCCTCATCCCGCAGGACCCGACCAGTTCGCTCAACCCCGTGCGCACGGTGGGCGAGCAGGTGGGCGAGATCTTGAAGATCCACCGCTTCGGCGACCGCCAGGCCATCGCGCAGCGCGTGGTTGACCTGCTGGCCAAGGTGGGCCTGTCTCAGCCCGAGCTGCGTGCGCGGCAGTACCCGCACGAGCTGTCGGGCGGCATGAAGCAGCGCGTGCTGATCGCCATTGCCATCGCGCTGCAGCCCGCGCTCATCATTGCCGACGAGCCCACCAGCGCGCTCGATGTGACGGTACAGCGGCGCATCCTCGACCTCATCGACGAACTGCGCAGCGAGTTCGGCACCGCCGTGTTGCTGGTCACGCACGACCTGGGCGTGGCGGCCGACCGGGCCAACCGGCTGGTGGTACTGCAGGGCGGGCGCATCCAGGAGCAGGGCGATACCGCCAGCGTGCTGCGCAACCCGCACAGCGCCTACACGCGCAAGCTGCTGGCCGATGCGCCTTCGCTTTCGCAGGGGGCGTTTCGCCCGGCCCGTGCCGCCGCCGCCAACGATGCGCCCGAGCGGCCCGAGGACTTCGCCATCGTGGTGGACGGCCTGGTGCACGACTTCGACGTGGCCGGGCGCAAAGAGCCTTTCCGCGCGGTGGACGGCGTGTCGTTCCGCGTGCGGCGCGGCACCACGCACGCCATCGTGGGCGAGTCGGGCTCGGGCAAGACCACCACCATCCGCGACGTGGTGGGCTTTCGCCAGCCCACGGCGGGCCGCATCGTCATCGAGGGCACGGACCTCACCACCCTGCGCGGCGAGGTGCTGCGGCAGTTCCGCCGCACGGTGCAGCTGGTCTACCAGAACCCGTTCAGCTCGCTGGACCCGCGCCAGACCATCTTCCAGATCATCGAAGAGCCGCTGCTCAACTTCGAGCCGCTGCCCGCCGCCGAGCGCGCGCGCCGCGTGCACGACATCCTGGCCCGCGTCGGCCTGCCGCCCGCTGTGCTGGAGCGCCGCCCGCGCGCCCTGTCGGGCGGCCAACGCCAGCGCGTGGCCATTGCGCGCGCCCTGGTGCTGCAGCCCCGCGTGCTGGTGCTCGACGAGGCCGTATCGGCCCTGGACGTGACCGTGCAGGCGCAGATCCTGGCGCTGCTGGAGACGCTGCAGCGCGACCTGGGCCTGACCTACCTCTTTATCTCGCACGACCTCGCCGTGGTGCGCCAGATCGCCGACACCGTCTCGGTACTGCAGGCCGGCCGCCAGGTGGACGCGGGCCGCGTGGAAGACGTGTTCCTGCGCCCCGGCAGCGACTACACGCGTGAACTCATTGCAGCCATCCCCGGAAAGAAGAACCATCACCATGACCCTATCGACACCCACACCACTCACCTCCGCCAAGCGCCTGGGGTTTTTCAGCAGGCTGCTTGACGATGTGCCAGCCGGTGAACGCTACCGGCTGGTGACCGAGCAGATCGCCCACGCCGAGGCCTTTGGCTTCGACTCCGCCTGGGTGGCCCAACACCACTTCCACGAACACGAAGGCGGCCTGCCCTCACCGTTTGTCTTTCTGGCCCATGTGGCGGCGCGTACGCGGCGCATCCGCCTGGGCACTGGCATCGTGACCCTGCCCATGGAGAACGCCGTGCGTGTCGCCGAGGACGCGATCGTGCTGGACCTGCTCTCGGGTGGGCGGTTGGAGGTGGGCGTGGGCACGGGCGGCACGCCCGAGTCGTTCGCCGCCTTTGGCATCACCAGCGACGACCGCGCCAGCGTCTATGCCAGGCACCTCGCGCTGGTGCGTGAAGCCTGGGCCGGGCGGCCCTTGGCGGGCGGTGACCGGCTGTACCCCGCCGCCGAACATTTGCTGGCACGCATCTGGCAGGCCACGTTTTCGGTGTCGGGTGGTGTGCGTGCGGGGCAGGCGGGCGACGGGCTGATGCTGTCGCGCACCCAGCCGCGCTCGGTAGAGGCGCCTGCGGCCTCGCTGTCAGACCTGCAGCACCCGATCATTGATGCGTACCTGGCTGCGCTGCCGCCCGGCATCACCCCACGCATCGTGGGCTCGCGCAGCCTGTTCGTTGCCGATGACCGCGAGGAGGCATTGCACCTGGCCGATGTGGGCCTGCGCCGCGCCGCCGCGCGCTTTGCCGCCGCTGTGTTGCCAGGACAAGCGCCGCGCCCTGGGCCACAAGCCCCACTGGCCGAGCTGATTGCCGCCTACGACGTGCACGTGGGCACACCGGACGATGTGATCGCCTCGCTGCAGGCCGACACAGCACTGGCGCGCACCACTGACATCGTGTTCCAGGTGCATTCGGTGGACCCGCCGCACGAGCACATCCTGCGCTCCATCGAATTGACTGCGACCCAGGTGGCTCCGGCATTGGGCTGGGTGCGCAAGCCTGTATCTGTGCCCTCCACCCTGGCCCCATCGCCTGCTGAACGTACTCCGGAACCCGCATGACAAACACCCCTGCTCTCCAAGGCACAGTCCCTGACGTGATCGACTTGCTGGTCGGCATCAAGCCGGGCGATGCCCTTGACACCGTGCGCCGCCATCGCTTGCAGGCGCGCACCCATGCCCACACAAGCTACCTGGCGCTGTTTGCGCCCACAGCGCCGGTGCCCGGCAGCGTGACGCTGACAGAGCGGCATGCGGTGGCTGCGTTTGTGGCGGGCCTGCACCAGCAGCCCGAGGCGGCGGGCTTCTATGCCGCCGCCCTGGTGGCCCACGATGCACCGCCCGGGCTGGCCCCGGCCATCGCGGCGGAGATTGCGCAAGGCGCGGCGCGTGGACCGTATGGCCGCTATCCCGCAGGGCCGTTGAGTGCAGAAGATGCCGAGGGGCCGGTGTACCGCGTGGCGCCCACCGCGCGTGCGGTGCTGGGCGCCCGGCTGTCTGCCGCGCTGGAGCACGCGCACCTGCTGGTGTTTCGCCCGCGCGATGCCAGCCCACAAGCGCTGCAAGAGCTGCTGGACGCGGGCTGGTCGGCCACCGACATCGTGATCCTGTCGCAGCTGGTGGCGTTCCTGTCGTTCCAGATCCGTGTGGTGGTCGGCCTGCGGGCACTGGCGGCACACCCTGCGTTGCCCCAAACCACCGAGGTCCAGCCATGAGCGACACCCCACTGACACACCCCGACAACCAGGAGCCGACCGCTTTCACGCAGGCCCAGCTTGAATGGCTGCCCTGGCTGGCGCCGCTGCCCGAGGACGAACTGACCGATCGCCACTATGCAGGCCTGGTGGACGCCGCGCGCGCCAAGTCGCCCTACTTTCGCCTGCTGGCGCGCGACCCGGACACTCTGGGCGCCCGCACGCGCACCGACAAGGACATCTTCTACAACCCCGATGCAGGCCTGCCGCGCGCAGAGCGCGAGCTGTCGGCCACGGCCACGTCGCGTTTCAATGGCTGCATCTATTGCGCGTCGGTGCACGCCCGGTTTGCGTCACATTTTTCGCACCGCGAGGGCGATGTGCAGCGCCTGCTCGATGAAGGGGTGTCTGCCGACCTGGGCCCCCGCTGGAACGCCATCGTGGCCGCATCCGCAGCACTGTCGGCCACACCGTCGGACTTTGGCCCGGAGCACATCGACGGCTTGCGTGCCGTGGGGCTGGATGACTACGCCATTGCCGATGCGCTGCAAGGCGCCGCCTTCTTCAACTGGGCCAACCGGTTGATGCTGTCGCTGGGGGAGCCGCAGCTGCAGGTCGGTGGGTAGGCAGAGAGGCCACCGCACGGCGCGGGTGCGCGACAGGGGCCTGGTTCAGTCCAGAAATCCCTTGGGCACCTTGTCCGCCTTTTTTTCCACCGGGTTGGCCGTGAGCCACTGCGCCGCGTACTGGCGCAAGAACTCCTTGGCCTTTTCCGGCCGGGCCGTGAGCCACGCGTCGTACGCGCCTTCGTTCAGGATGGCGGGCATGCTTTTTTCGCTGCCGGGCTGGCCGTAGCGGTGCAGCAGCGCGTGGTTGTTGGCGTTCACCGTGAGCAGGCAGTAGCTGATGATCACCTCGCCGTCAGCGCCCTGCCAGCGCGCCCACAGGCCTGCCACGCCCATCGGCTTGCCGTCCACGCGCGCGACGCGGGTGGGCACGGCCTTGCCGCTGCGCAGGTCGTCTTCATAAAACGCAGCCATGGGCACGATGCAGCGCTGGCCGTTCAGCCATGCGTCGCGAAACGCCGTGCCGGCGGAGGCGGTGTCGGACTTGGCGTTGACCAGCTTGGGTGCACGCAGCTTGGCGTCGGATGCCGACTTGACCCAGTGCGGCACCAGGCCCCATTGCGCAGGCACCAGTACCCGGTCGGGGGCGGCGTTGCTGGGGGTGTCTGATGCAGTTGTTGATGGAGCGGTCTCCTCGGCCGGGCTGGTGGGCCCTTGTGCCAGGGCGGCGGCCGTCGCGGCATGCACGATAAACAAACCTGGCTTGCGGGGCCACAGGTGGCGTTCACCCAGCGCCGCAGGGGGCTCGACCGCAAACGCCTCGCGGTAGGTGTCGGCGTGTTGCAGGGTTTCGTAGTGGGTACTCATGGGGCCATGGTACCCGTGTGCAGGGGGGCGCTCAGCGAGATTTCAAGCAAAAGAGGCTGGTAGCGCTAGTGCAATATGCCTTGATAGCTATCAATAAAATAGCGCTGTGTTTGCCTCCCTGAGGGCGCTCCGGGCAGGCCGTGATGTGCGTCAAGCCCGTTGTCGCTTGCGTTGTGACGTGTGCTGGCGCTGTTTTCACAATGTCCGCATGGACTTCGCACCTTCCCCCCTGGCTCTGCAATGGCGTGATCGCCTGCTGGCGTTCATCGACCGTTATCTGCTGCCCTACAACGCCGCCTGGCATGCGGCCGTGGCCGCGCGCGACTACCCGCCGCCGTTCCTGGAAGACCTCAAGGCCCTGGCCCGCGAAGAAGGGCTGTGGAACCTTTTCTTGCCCACGCTGCGCGAGGACGAGCCGGGCACGCGCCTGTCCAACCTCGACTACGCACCACTGGCCGAGGCCATGGGCCGCCTGCCCTGGGCGGCCGAGGTGTTCAACTGCCAAGCGCCGGACACCGGCAACATCGAGCTGCTGCACCGCTTTGCCACACCCGCGCAGCGCGCCCGCTGGCTGGTGCCGTTGCTGGACGGCCAGATGCGTTCGGCCTTTGCGATGAGCGAGCCCGACGTGGCTTCGTCCGACCCCACGAACCTGCAGACCACGGTGCGACGCGAGGGGGATGGCCTGGTGCTCAGCGGCCGCAAGTGGTTCATCACCGGCGCGGCGCATCCGCACTGCCAACTGCTCATCGTGCTGTGCCGCAATGCGGATGCCGATGGTGCAGACAGCCACCGCCGCCACAGCATGGTGCTGGTGCCCGTGGACACGCCGGGTGTGCAGATCGTGCGCAACATCCCCGTGCTGCACCACCATGCGCCCGAGGGGCATTGCGAGATCCTGCTGCAGGGCGTGCGTGTGCCTGCGGACCACCTGCTGGGCGACTGGGGGGCGGGGTTTGCGATGGCGCAGGCGCGCCTGGGCCCGGGCCGTGTGCACCACTGCATGCGCACCATCGGCCAGTGCGAGCTGGCGCTGCGCCTGGCCACCGAGCGCGCGCTGGAGCGCACGGCGTTTGGCAAGCCGCTGGCCGATCAGGCCAACGTGCAGGAGTGGCTGGCCGAGTCGCGCATCGAGATCGACCAGGCGCGCCTGCTGGTGCTGCACGCTGCGTGGCTGCTGGACCAGGGCGAATCAGCCGATGCGGCGGACGCGCGCGCCGTGCGTGCGCAGGTCGCTGCCATCAAAGTGGTGGCCGCGCGCCTGCAGCAGCGGGTAGTGGACCGCGCCATGCAGGTCTTTGGCGCCATGGGCCTGTCGCCCGACACGCCGCTGGCCGCCTTCTGGACCTGGGGCCGCGCGCTGCGGCTGATGGATGGGCCCGACGAGGTGCACCTGCGCACCGTGGCGCGCCATGAGCTGGCGCAGGCGCGTGCGGCCCTGGGGGCGTCGGCGGCCTACTTCACCACCCCCGAGCAGCTGCGCGCGCCGCCGCACCTGAGTGCTTGAGCGGTCCGGCGTCTTTCAGAGAGAGCGTGCCGTCGATCGTGGCCCCTGAAGTGCTCCGTCTCCACTTGGCAGCCGGGGCGTGCTTGCCGATACTGTGGTCCCAGCCGCTGTCACTGAGGCCCCCACACCATGCACACCACCATCCCCCGCGCTTTCGTGTTTGCCGTTTTCTTCGCTGTGCTGTGCACTGCCCACGCCCAGCCCCAGAAGCTGCGCCCCGGCCTGTGGGAGAACAGCGTGACCATGAAAAGCCAGAGCGGCCAGCTGGAGGCCGCAATGGCGCAGATGCAGAAGTCCATGGCCAGCCTGACGCCCGCGCAGCGCAAGCAGATGGAGCAAGCCATGGCCCAGCAGGGCGTGAGCATGGGCCCCAGCGGCAACACCGTGAAGGTCTGCATCAGCCCCGAGCAGGCCGACCTGGACCGCATTCCGGCGCAGGAAGGCTGCACGCAGAACGTGCAACGCACGGGCCCCAACGCGGTGGCCATGACGTTCAGCTGCAAGGGCACCCAAGGCCAGCCGCCCACCACGGGAGAGGGCACGATGACCTTCCAGGGGCCCACGGCCTACACGGGCAATTTCAAGGTCAAGACCACGTCCAACGGCAAGCCCGAGCAGATCGACATGGTGCAGAACGGCAAGTGGCTCGCCGCTGACTGCGGCACGATCAAGCCCGTGCGTTAGACCCTGCCGCCACGGTACGGTGGGCGGCAGGCGCCACCACCACGCGGTTGCGGCCCAGGGCCTTGGCGTGGTACAGCGCCTGGTCGGCGCGTTCCAGCGTGTGCTCCACGGTGTCTCCGGGCAGGTGCTGCGCCAGGCCGATGGACACCGTGAGGTGCAGTGAGCCTGCGCTGTGGGCAATCTCCAGCGCCTGCACGGCCTGGCGGATGCGTTCGAGCAACTCGCGCGCATGGTCTGCCGAGGTGTCGGTGAGCATCAGCACAAACTCTTCGCCACCCCAGCGGGCCAGCACGTCGGTGTCGCGCACGCTGGCGCGCACCGTGCCCGCAAAGGCCTGCAGCGCGCGGTCGCCGGTGGCGTGGCCGTGCTGGTCGTTGATGGGCTTGAAGTGGTCGATGTCCAGCTGCGCCAGCAGCATCGGGCGGCCACTGCGCAGGCTGCGGCGGTGCTCCAGCGCCATCAGGTCGAGCATGGCGCGGCGGTTGATGAGGCCTGTCAGCTCGTCGCGGGTGGCCAGTTCGCGGTTGACTTCGAGCGCCTGGGCCAGCGCCTCGCGCTGCTGCTGCAGCTTGGCGCGGATGCGCTGGATGCGCAGGTTCAGCGCAATGCAGCCGCTGAGCACGATGAGCACCATCAGCGCGTAGGCGGTGTCGAGGTAGCCCGAGGCGTTGGCGTTGAAGCGCGAACTGACGCCGATGGCACTGGCAAAGGCCAGCAGCGCATACACGCCAATGCCGATCACCTCGGCCACCGTGAGGCCGAAGGTGCCAAAGAACAGGATCATGGCCAGCACGCTGGGCACCAGCCCGCGCGCATCGCCCGCCAGCACATAGGCCACCGCACCGCTGGTGATGGTCCAGACCATTTGCGGGATGGTGAGCGAGGGGTCGCGCAGGCGGGCGGTTTCGCCGGAGCGGATGAAGGCCGTCATGACCACCAGGCCGCCCACCGACAGGGCGGCCCACCATTGCACGGCGGTCTGGTCCACGGTGGTGCTGGAATGTGCCACCAGCAGCATCACGCCGGCGCTGCCTGCCATCAGCGTGAGCGCCAGCAAGGCCATGCCCACCAGCGTGCGCCGCCGAGGGTCGGTGGAGAGGATCACATCCTTGAGGCGCTGCCAGCGGGCGGGTGGGCGCAAGGTGGGGGGCTCCGGCCAGGAGAGAGGGCCGCGCGGCGCGCGGGCGGGGTGGCCCGAAACCCGTGTGATCCTGGGTTACCGGCTGGTCGGAGATTTTACGGTGAGGTAGTGCCGTGCGTATAGCCCCCCAGGGCTTGTCCTGGCCTTGACCGGGCGTGGGGCCCGCGTGGCGAGCCCGGCCTGCGCGCGGGGTGTCGCGCTACAGCGTGAGCGCGGCCAAGGCGGCCAGCGGGGCCGTCTCGGCACGCAGCACACGCGGGCCCAGCGTGACTGGGGCGAAGCCATGTTGCAGCGCCAGGTCCTCTTCCGCAGCGCTCAGCCCGCCCTCGGGGCCCGAGAGGAACAGCACGGGGCGCTGGCCATCCGCGCTGCCCGTGGCCTCGCGCAGCGGCACGGTTCCGGCCCGCAGCGACAGCAGCAGGCGCTGGGGGGTGTCCCGTGTCTCGGGAGACGCCAGGCCCTGCCCTGGTGAACGCAGCCAGCCCGCCAGGTCGGTGGCGGCGTGCACCACCGGCACGCGGTTGCGGCCGCACTGCTCGCAGGCGGCCACGGCCACGGCCTGCCAGTGGGCGATCTTTTTGTCGGCGCGCTCGCCCTTGAGCTTGAGCACGCTGCGCTCGGCCACCAGTGGGGTGATGCTGGCCACGCCCAGTTCGGTGGCTTTCTCGACCAGCCAGTCCATGCGCTCGTTGGCGGTGATACCCGCCAGCAGGTGCACGGCGCGGGGCGCCTCGCGCTCGATGGCGTGGTGCGCCCCCACCAGCACGCGCACATCGCTGCGGCCCATCTTGACCACGGTGGCATCGAACTCGCCGCCCGGGTCGGCCGCGCTCTGGCCGCCGTGGAACAGCGTGATGCCGTCACCAGGCTGCAGGCGCAGCACCTGCACATGGCGTGCAGCGCCCGGGGGCAGGTCCAGCTCGGCGCCGGTGGCCAGGGGGGCCGGGCAATGGAAACGGGGCATTTGCTATCTTTGTAATAGCTGCTAGCGCATGATTTGTGTGCGCTTGAGCCGGTTTTTGCTTGATTTATTGGGTGTGCCGTGCGTGCAGGCGGCCAGGGCTACATCCGGCCGTACGCAAAGCCCACCACGGGCTCGGTGCCTTCGATCTGGTCCAGCATCTTGAGCAGGGGCCCCAGCTGGCGGTAGCGGTTGGCGGTGGCGCGGATGTAGGCGATGAAGCGGGGCGCATCGGCCAGGTACTTGGGCTTGCCGTCGCGCAAGGTCAGGCGCGCAAAAATGCCCGCGACCTTGAGGTGCCGCTGCAGGCCCATCCACTCCACCGCGCGGTAGAACTCGCCAAAGTCATCGCCCCAGCCGCTGGCGCTGGTGGCGCCCAGCAGTCCGGCCTTGCGCGCCTTTTCCCAGTAACGCACGGTAATGTCGATGACGAATTCTTCTTCCCAGCTGATGAACGCATCGCGCAGCAGGCTGGCAATGTCATAAGTGATGGGGCCGTAGACCGCGTCCTGGAAGTCCAGCACGCCCAAGGGGGCGCCCTGTGCGGCAGGTGCCATCAGGTTGCGGGTCATGAAGTCGCGGTGCACATACACCTGCGGGGCGGCCAGGTTGTGCGCCACGATGGCGTCAAAGGCGCTGCTCAAGGTGGCCTGTTGCTTGTCATCCAGCGTGACGCTGCGGTGCTGGGCGAGGTACCAGTCGGGGAACAGCGCCAGCTCGCGGCGCAGCAGCGGCTCGTCGTAGGCGGGCAGCACACCGGGGGTGGACGCCTTTTGCCACTGCAGCAGCACATCGGTGGCCTGCTGGTACCAGGCGTAGGCGTCCTGGGGTTTTTCGGGGTTCAGCCGCTCGATCACCGTCTGGTGGCCCAGGTCTGACAGCAGCATGAAGCCGGTGGGCGCATCAAACGCCAGGATCTGCGGCACGTTCAGCCCGGCGGCGGCCATCAGGCCCTGCACCTGCACAAACGGCTGGCAGTTTTCCTTGTCGGGCGGCGCGTCCATGACGATGCGGCTGGCGCCCGTGGCTGTGTCGATGCGCAGGTAGCGGCGGAAGCTGGCATCGGCCGAGGCGGGGCGCAGCGTGGAAGGCAGCAGCTGGTGGGGGCCCACGAGAGGCGCCAACCAGGCTTCGAAGGCCGCGCGGCGGGCTGCATCAGGCCAGCTGACAGGGGTGGAGGCGGCGGGCGCAGCAGGTGCGGCCACGGTGGCGCCCAGGGGCTGGCCGGCGGGCGATGGGG